>CAZGQZ010000109.1:7434-8866 GCA_964527985.1 uncultured Rikenellaceae bacterium
GGGCTATCGTCGGTGTAGGCAAACCAGTAAGGATCAATCATGGTTTCCTTTTTGGAAAGTTTCACATTGTGGTAGCCACTGCCAATATCGTCACCATTGGTGTTTAAAACTTCCTCCTTGTATTTTTGAATACCATTCTCTTTGTAGTAGGTATACCTATAACGTCCGAATGGTTTTTGATAGCTAGTGTCAATAGCGCTAATTTCCCAACTACCCCATACCGATAGAATTTCGGGGTTATTATCGGCAATACCCTTTATCACCTTTTTAAAAAGCTCTGCTCTGTCATTTGGGTCGATGTTTTGGTATTCGCTAAACGAATGTGCCATGGTTCGCGAAATATCCATATCCTGATTAATAAGCGAACGCACCATGTTTGCCCTTTCCTTCGCATTTAAATCGGCTTTTTCATAAGCCTCACGAAGTGAAATATTGTGTAGTCGAATTATCAGATAGCCAACGGTAATGGCATATGCAATTGAGGTAATTAGCAGAATTGATACCATCAATTTGCTTCTAATCTTCATTTTAACCCTCATAATTCTATATGTTTCAAGGTTTAAATACTGCGGACAAAAAAAATGATTTGTAAAGGCGTATTTGCCTGTGAAAATAGTCCTATTTTTTTATTATCGCAACAATATTGCTCGTAAGCTAATGTATAGTTTAAACGAAATAGTATGATTTGCATCTAAAAAGGTGTCACGCAAAACCCATATAAGTATCTGATTAAAAACTAATAGCTTTAAAGGTATGAATATTATTAAGTTTCTAAGAGCAATAGTTGTTGTAAAAATATTGCTTTTATCGCATTTCGTAGTTGCGCAATCGTATAGCTACGATGATGTACAAAAGATAAGAAATGAGGCATTTGGTAACTCAAGCATAAGAGAGTTTGCCGTTCAGCTAACCGATGTTGTTGGACCAAGGTTATCGGGAGGTAAAGGCCTGCAAAATGCCTGTATATGGGCTAAAGAAACCCTTGAAGGGTATAATCTTTCAAATGTTCAACTTGAACCGTGGGGCAATTTTGGTAAGGGTTGGGAGATGGAGAAGTTTTACATTGCGATGAAACAACCCTACTATCAACCTCTGGTTGCTGTGCCTCAGGCGTGGACAGGAGGCACTAATGGTTTACAGGTTGCTGACGTTATTCTAGTTGATGCAAATTCAGAGGAAATGCTTTTAACCTATTCGGGTAAGCTGCAGGGCAAAGTTGTAATAACCCCTTTCGAAAAAGAGCTAGAAGTGTCTTTTGAACCCATGGCTTCTCGATTTACTGAAGAGGAGATTGATAAGTTTGGAAAATCGCCTGAATATAGACCCGATCCTGATCCCTACATGCTAGGACGAAAGAGGAAAAGTCAAACTTTTGGTGTTTCAAGGCAACAGCTTAAGGAATTCTGCGAAGCCGAAGGTGCTCTGGCTATTA
>CAZGQZ010000110.1:0-8839 GCA_964527985.1 uncultured Rikenellaceae bacterium
ATGCAGGTGTTTTTACAACTCCAATTCCTAAACTCGATCCTAAAGGGGTCGATTTTATATCAGGTTCGGGTGCAACAGCTGTATTTATTATGGAATCGGGTATGCCAAAAGGGCTTTCTTTCTCATCGGTTTATAGCGTTGGCAATAGCGCCCAAATGGGCGTTGAGGATATCCTAAAAGATATGGATGAGAACTTCGACCCAAAAACAAGCTCGCACATTAAGCTACTTTACATTGAGAGCGTTAACAAACCTCAAATGCTTCTTAAACATGCCTCTTCGCTTATTCGGAAGGGTTGTAAAATTGCAGCAGTAAAAAGCGGCGGCTCCGAGGCTGGAAGTCGCGCTGCAAGTTCGCACACTGGCGCACTGGCTAGTAACGATGTTGCCGTTGATGCTCTTTTCAGAAAGGCAGGAATAGTCCGCTGTAACGGACGCGAGGAGCTAACTACCGTTGCAGGAATTTTTATGCATCCCGAACTCAATGGAAAACGCATTGCCATAATTACCCATGCTGGCGGCCCCGCTGTTATGCTAACCGATGCTTTATCGAACAACAAGCTTGAGGTTCCCTCAATAAGCGGCCCAAAAGCCGAAAAACTTCTCGAAAAGCTTTTTCCTGGTTCGTCAGTTGCAAATCCAATCGACTTTTTAGCAACGGGTACTGCCGAGCAGCTTGGCTATATTATTGACGCTTGCGAAAACGATTTTGACAATGTTGATGCAATGGCTGTAATTTTTGGTAGCCCTGGGCTATTCCCTGTTTACGATGTTTACGATGTTCTTGACAAAAAAATGCGCGAATGCAAAAAACCAATCTACCCCATCCTCCCCTCAATAATTAACGTTAAGGATGAGATTGAGTATTTTATTGCCAAAGGCCGAGTAAATTTCCCCGACGAGGTAACGCTAGGAAACGCACTTGCAAAAGTTTTCCATACTCCTTCGCCGCAACCCGAAACACCTCAACTAATTGAAGTTGATGCAAATACCATCAGAAAAACAGTTGATAGCGCAGAAAATGGATATTTATCGCCCGATAAAGTTCAAACGCTCCTCGATGCCGCTGGAATTTCCCGCGCTGGCGAGGCTGTTGTTAAAACCAAGGACGATGCAATTCGCATGGCCAACGAGCTAGGTTTTCCTGTTGTAATGAAAGTTGTTGGACCCGTTCACAAATCCGACGTTGGAGGTGTTGTGCTAAACGTTAAAAATGAAAACTCTGTGGCCAACGAGTTCGAAAGGATGATGAAGATAAAAGATACAACAGCAATTCTAATTCAACCTATGCTTAGCGGAGTGGAACTGTTTATTGGGGCAAAACGTGAAGAAAAATTCGGTCATATGGTGCTTTGTGGCCTCGGTGGCATTTTCATCGAAGTGCTTAAGGATGTGAATGCGGGTATTGCTCCAATTCAAAATGATGAAGCGTTAAGTATGATAAAGAGGCTAAAGGGACATAAAATCCTTAAAGGCGTAAGAGGACAAGAGCCTGTAAACGAGGATCTTTTTGCCGAAATGGTTTGCCGTGTTTCAGCTCTTGTAAAAGCGGCCCCTGAAATATTTGAGATGGATCTTAACCCATTGCTTGGTAAAAGCGATAAGGTTGTTGCAGTTGATGCTCGTATTCGTATTGAGAAATAATAAAAAAGAATGAAAAAAAACGATTTTACAGTTATAGCCTTATCGGCAATATTGCTTACTCCATTCTTTGTTTCTGAGGAGGTTTACTCTTTCTACAAGGACTTTAACGCCTCGCACGGCATGGTTACCAGCTTTATTAAATTTGCCATACTGGCAACCTTTGGCGAAACCATTGGCTTACGCATAAGAACAGGGAAATATAACCAAGCTGGTTTTGGAATTATTCCGCGCGCTATTGTTTGGGGCTTACTAGGATTAACCATCAACATGGCATTCATTATTTTTCAGAATGGAACTATCTCCTTCTTGCAATATATGGGAATAAGTAATCCAGCAGCAATGCTTAATGGAGATCTTACGGGAGCAAAAATACTGGTCGCTTTTAGCATTAGCACTGCACTAAACCTAATATACGCCCCTGTAATGATGACCTTTCACAAAATTACCGATACGCATATTACAAACAACGGAGGGACAATAAAAGGACTGCTAAAACCAATTAAAATGGGAAGCATAATGGCAAATCTGAACTGGAAAGTTCAATGGGATTTCGTTTTTAAAAAAACAATTCCCTTTTTCTGGATCCCAGCCCATACGGTTACGTTCCTTTTACCAGCCGATTTCAGAGTACTTTTTGCTGCCATACTCGGAATAGTGCTAGGTGTTCTTCTCTCAATTGCCTCATTAAAAAGTAGCAATTAGAACCTAAGAAGCAGATGAAAAAAATACAGAATAGGCTAAAACGACTATCGGCAACTGAGATACTCCTTGTTGGCACAGTGATTATTCTAATTATTCTAATCATTTATCGATGGGAATGGATTGCAGATGAAGTTAGCTCTACCATATCAAAACGTTTTGCTCCACCAACTGATTAGTATTTGCGCTTTGATATACTAGTATTTGAGGCAAGTCTCATTTGAAATACCTTAATTATTTCCGTATATTTGTAAAACGATAAAGCAAAAAAATAATCTAATAATACATCCTAAATATGAAAAAGAAAGTAGGAATTTTCTACGGGCCAACCGGTGGTAAAACCGAAAGCGTTGCCCAAAGGGTTCAAGAAGCATTTGGCAGCGAAATGGCCGATTTAATCCCCATTAAGGACAGCAAGGCAACTGATTTAGACAAATATGAAAATATTGTTTTTGGCTGTTCAACAATTGGTAAAGAAACATGGGATGCCGATAGGCCAAAACCCGATTGGGATGTATTTAGACCCGAGTTTGATAAGATTAACTACGAAGGCAAAACCTTTGCCCTATTTGGATTAGGCGATCATGTTACCTACGCATCTATGTTTATTGATGCTGTTGGATATATTGGTAAAATACTCCTTGCTAAAGGCGCTAACATTGTAGGTAGAGTACCAACCTGTGAGTACGAATTTACCGATTCCGAAGCAGTTATTGGCAACGAGTTTATTGGCCTCCCTATTGATGAGGATTATGAGCCAGAGCTAACCAATAGACGAATTAACGAATGGGTTGCAAGGCTAAAAACACTTTTTAAGTAGATTGTTAAACACCACGATTTTCCATAATTCCATTGCAAAAAGCACCCTTAATGAATAAGGGTGCTTTTTTTTGTCAACGAAAACATATTTGTAATACAAAATAACAATTTTGGCTTAAAATCATTCTAAATTCACAATAATAATAACAATCTGTTATTAAATACCCTTAAAATACTTTTAATTTATCGAAATCTTTTATAAAATTGTGTTTTGAAATAATATGGTTACCTTAGTTGTGCATTTCAATAGTTTTCAGGCCAATAGCATACAAATACAATTTCACTTATGAAAGACACTCCAATCCCAAGCAGCATAGTAAAGGAAAAAATTAGTGAATCAGGATTGCAAAACGTAGGAAAGGCAACTATTCGCGAGATAGTTAAGCTCGTTAACGAGATTGAAGATGCCAGCGGTCAGAAGTTTATCAGAATGGAAATGGGCGTTCCAGGGCTAAAGCCCTCCGAATTTGGAACAAACGCCGAGATTGAAGCACTTAAAAGAGGGGTTGCACAAAAATACCCTATGATTGATGGAGTGCCCGAGCTGAAAGCTGAAATTTCACGATTTGTAAAAAACTTTATCAATATTGATGTTGACAAAAAATGCTGCATACCAACCGTGGGATCAATGCAAGGAGGTATGGCATCATTCCTAATCACTAATCGTTGTAACGCCCAAAAAGATACAGTCCTATTTATCGACCCAGGATTTCCTGTACAAAAGCAGCAGCTAAAAGTACTGGGCATGAAATATGAAACCTTTGATGTTTACAACTTCCGAGGACCAAAGCTGAAAGAAAAACTAGAAGGCTACCTAAAGCAAGGGAACATTAGCACCATATTGTACTCAAACCCGAACAACCCCTCGTGGATTTGCTTTACCGATAACGAGCTAAAAACCATAGGCGAGCTAGCAACAAAGTACGATACCATTGTTATTGAAGACTTAGCTTACTTTGCCATGGATTTCAGAAAAGACCTATCAAAACCTGGCGAACCACCCTACCAAGCATCGGTTGCTAACTATACCGATAATTGGCTAATGCTCATATCTAGCTCAAAGGCATTTAGCTACGCTGGGCAACGAATTGGTTCACTCGTGATTAGCAACAAACTCTTCAGTAGGCGCTTTCCCGACCTAAAGCGCTACTTCTCATCCGATGAGTTTGGCTACGCCATGATATATGGAGCAGTTTACTCGCTATCTTCGGGCACATCACACTCAGCCCAATTCGGTCTAGCAGCAATGCTTAAGGCTGCCAACGATGGCCAGTTCAACTTTGTTGATGAGGTTAAAACTTATGGTGAACGGGCGCAAATAATGAAAAAGCTTTTCACCAGCAATGGGTTTAAAATAGTGTACGATATGGATGAGGACAAACCTCTTGCCGATGGATTTTACTTTACAATTTCATACCCTGGCTTTAGCGGTGAGGAGCTAATTGAAAAGCTGCTTTACTATGGCATTAGTGCCATATCACTAGCTATTACGGGTAGCGAACGTACCGAAGGCTTACGCGCCTGTGTTTCGCAAACGCACCCCAATCAGTTTAACGATCTTGAGTTTAGGCTAAAACGATTTAACGAAAATCACCCAATAGATTAAAACAATTAATTATCACTCCTAAAACATAATATTAATATGGCAAAAATTAGAGGAGCAGTAGTAGTTGATGTGGAACGATGCAAAGGTTGTAACCTATGCGTTGTTGCATGTCCTACTAATGTGCTGGCATTAGCCCGCGAAGTAAATGGCAAAGGGTACAACTACGCCCACATGGCAAACCCTGAGGCATGTATTGGCTGTGCAAACTGTGGGCTTGTTTGTCCCGACAGCGTAATTGAAGTTTACAAGGTAAAGGTTGAGGCAGCTGAAGCCTAACCCCTACTTTTAGGTTATTCACATTAAAAAATATTAGTAAAATGGCAGATTACAGACTAATGAAGGGGAATGAGGTTATTGCCGAAGCTGCAATTCGCTGCGGATGCGACGGATACTTTGGATATCCTATCACCCCTCAGTCAGAAATTATGGAAACGCTCATGCTGCGTAAACCATGGGAAGAAACTGGCATGGTTGTTCTTCAGGCAGAGAGCGAAGTTGCCGCAATTAACATGGTATACGGCGGTGCTGGTTGCGGAAAAAAAGTTATGACTTCATCATCGAGCCCTGGTATTAGCCTTAAGCAAGAAGGCCTTACCTATATAGCAGGTGCCGAACTACCCTGTTTGGTTGTTAACGTAGTTAGAGGAGGCCCCGGACTAGGTACCATTCAACCTGCTCAAAGCGATTACTTTCAAGCCGTTAAAGGTGGCGGACACGGCGATTACCATTTAATTGTTCTTGCTCCTGCATCAGTTCAGGAGATGAACGATTTTGTTGGCCTAGGTTTCGACCTTGCCTTTAAATATCGCAATCCCGTTATGATACTTACCGATGGTGTTATTGGCCAAATGATGGAAAAGGTTAAGCTTAGCGACTATAAACCAAGGTGGACTGACGAAGAAATTAAGAAGTTGAACGGCTCGTGGGCAACTACTGGTAAAACGCCCGATAGGGACTACCACGTAATTACATCGCTTGAACTTGACAGCGGTCGCCAAGAGGAGTTTAACCACAAGTTAATTGCCAAGTACAACACCATTAAGGAAAACGAAGTACGCTACGAAATGATTAACTGCGACGATGCTGATTACGTAATCGTTGCATACGGATCGTCGAGCCGCATTAGCCAAAAGGCAGTTACACTTTGCCGCGAAAAAGGGCTTAAAGTTGGGCTTCTTCGTCCAATTACACTTTTCCCATATCCAACCAAGGTTATTCAAGAACTCGCAACACGTGTAAAAGGATTTTTAGCTGTTGAGATGAGCGCTGGACAAATGGTTGAAGATGTTCGCCTTGCTGTTAACGGAAAAGTACCCGTTGAACACTATGGACGCCTTGGAGGCATGATACCCTCGCCCAACGAGGTAGTTAGCGCACTTGAAGAAAAAATTATTAAAGCGAAGTAATCATGGAAGTAAAAGATATCGTTAAGCCAGAAAATCTGGTATACAAAAAATCATCGCTCTTAACCGACAAGGTAATGCACTACTGCCCAGGCTGTAGCCACGGTGTTGTTCATAAACTTGTTGCTGAGGTTATTGAGGAGATGAACATACAAGAGAAAACCATTGCTGTTTCTCCTGTTGGCTGCTCGGTGCTTGCATACAACTACATTAGCGTTGATTGGCACGAAGCTGCTCACGGAAGAGCCCCAGCTGTTGCAACTGCAATAAAAAGGCTTATGCCCGAAAAGTATGTTTTCACCTATCAAGGTGATGGCGACCTTGCATCAATTGGCACAGCCGAAATTATCCACGCTTGCAACAGAGGTGAGAACATTGTTGTAATTTTTATAAACAACGGAATTTATGGAATGACAGGTGGACAAATGGCACCTACAACCCTTGAGGGTATGCCCACATCCACATCGCCATACGGACGTGACATAAAGCTTGCAGGGCATCCATTAAAGATTACTGAGCTAATAGCTCAACTTCCGGGTACCGAATATGTAACACGTCAGGCAGTTCATACTCCTGCTGCAGTTCGTAAATGTAAAAAGGCTATACTAAAGGCTTTCCAAAATGTAGGCAATAACAATGGAACCCAATTCGTTGAGGTTGTTTCAACTTGCAATTCAGGATGGAAGTTAAGCCCTGTAAAATCAAACGAGTGGATGGTTGAAAACATGTTCCCTGTTTACCCACTTGGCGATTTAAAAGGTTAATACGAATTTTTTAAAATTTGAAATTATGACTGAAGAAATAATAATTGCCGGTTTTGGTGGTCAGGGAGTACTCTCAATGGGAAAAATCCTTGCCTACTCAGGCATTATGCAGGACCAAGAAGTTTCGTGGATGCCATCGTATGGACCCGAAATGCGTGGTGGTACTGCTAACGTAACTGTTATCCTTAGCGATGAACGTATTAGTTCACCCATACTTCACGATTTTGATACGGCAATAATTCTCAACCAGCAATCGCTCGATAAGTTTGAGAATGCCGTAAAACCGGGAGGAATTTTGCTTTACGATCCAAACGGAATTACCCGTCATCCTGAGCGTAAGGACATCAAAATATACAAGGTTCAAGCAACTGAAGAAGCAACCAAGCTACAAAGCGCTAAAACCTTTAACATGATTGTTCTTGGTGCTTATCTCAAAATTAAGCCTCTTGTAAAAATGGACAATGTTCTTAAGGGACTGGAAAAATCTCTTCCAGAACGACATCATCATCTCATTCCGATGAACATTGAAGCTATTAAACGCGGACAAGAGGTAGTTGAAGAGAGTTAGTTTTTTAACTTAATAAAAAAAAGGCTGATAGTTTTCCTATCAGCCTTTTTTGTTGAGAATATTTTAGTAAAGTAATAATCCTAATCTTTACCTAAATTAACATTATCCTTTACACATCGAACGGAATAACCGGGTGTTTGAACGTACTCTAAAGGAATTGCCATAATCCCCGTTGAATTGTCAATTCGGTATGCCACATTTTCGTCAACACCTCCTGATCTCCAAAAGTACCCTGCCGTTTTAAAGTCTCCATATATCCAAGTACCATAATTATCACCATAACCACCCGGTACTGCAGAGAAATTAGATGAGTTGGTTGGAATGATATCGCCTCCTTCCCAAACACCAGAGTCGTCCATTAAATTGGCAGCTAAAACGTCTGGAAACATACTCCAATTATCTCCTGCTACAGTCCAAAATAGTTGCTCCCAATCAAGTTGCGATGGAATATGCCATCCGGTTGGGCATAAACCTACAGGATTAATAATTGCTCCTTCCCCGTATAAGTTTCCGTACAGTTCAATTTCTCCACCAACAGACGTATTAGTTGTAAAATTGAAAATTTCAATAGAAGAACCATCACTA
This sequence comes from uncultured Rikenellaceae bacterium, assembly GCA_964527985.1. Lineage (GTDB taxonomy): Bacteria > Bacteroidota > Bacteroidia > Bacteroidales > Tenuifilaceae > Perlabentimonas. Next base: position 8,088 of record CAZGQZ010000110.1, read on the forward strand.
TACTTAGTCGTTCTTAGGTTTTGTCTCATCCAAACCTGTGTTCCAATCATTACGGTTTGGTAAACGTTTCCATCTACATCGGTAATTGGGAGTGAACCAATACTTCCTCCAGTTAGCATGTCGCCCAATACCATAACATCGCCGCTAGCGCTAAGATTATTTAGAATGGCTGTTAACTCGTCGTTAATTGTTATATAATTTGTGTAACCTTTGCCCTGATCGCTTAAGCCTCCAACGGCAAATCCTCCGCGGCTACCTTTAACCGGATCGTTTTTCAGAACAAATTTTGCGCTATCGGATTTTAGGGTAAAGAAATTATGGGTTAGCTGCTTTCCTTGATCGCTAAGGCCTCCAACTGCAAAGCCTCCACGGTTGCCTTTTCCATCAAGAGGTTGAAGGATGTTAAACTTAACAGAATCGGGAAGAATTGTTAGATAGTCGATGGCACCTTCTTTACCCTGATCGCTAAGGCCTCCAACAGCAAAACCGCCACGGCTACCTTTTACACCTTCATCACCATCAACGTATACCCTTGTTCCCGATTCGTAAACTGCAAAAACAATTTGACCATCGCTATTGCGAACGGAAAAAAGAGGCTCTTCAGGATCGCGACCAACTTCGGGTAAAACCTCAACAGTATTTAAGTTAACCGACATTCGGCTTGAAGCAGCCCAAGCATCGCCGTTATGAACAATTGTTTGTCCTTCGCTTCCATCGCCCTGAACAGCATTACCTGCCCTAAGAGCATAAGG
>CAZGQZ010000111.1:0-8805 GCA_964527985.1 uncultured Rikenellaceae bacterium
CGCGATGAGAACGGCGTGCTTAACGCCGAAAAAATTTATAGCCACAACAAAATGTCCGATATTCTCCGTTGGTGTAAGCAGGAGGGCAAATCGCTTTGGGAGTATGTTGAGGATAACGAAGGGGCTGAAATTTGGCAATTCCTCCACGATGTATGGCTAACCATGAAGGAAACAGTACAACGAGGTATCGATAACGAGGGTGTATTGCCCGGCCCAATTAAGCTTGCCCGAAGGGCATCGTCGCATTATACAAAAGCCTTAAACCAGCATGGTACAATTAAAAGTATTGGGTTGCTGTTTGCTTTTGCCCTAGCAGTTTCGGAGGAGAATGCAGCAGGAGGGCGAATTGTAACGGCTCCTACTTGTGGCTCGTCGGGTGTTTTACCTGGGGCACTATTCTACCTTAGCCGTGATGAGCATTTAAACGAGACCAAAATTTTACGGGGTTTAGCCACAGCTGGGCTAATAGCCAATTTGGTTAAAACCAATGCATCCATCTCGGGGGCAGAGGTTGGTTGCCAAGGCGAAATAGGAACGGCATGCGCAATGGCTGCTGCTGCAATAACCCAAATACTTGGTGGATCGCCAACGCAAATTGAGTATGCTGCCGAAATGGGAATGGAGCATAATTTGGGACTTACCTGCGATCCAGTATTAGGCTATGTACAAATTCCTTGTATTGAGCGAAATGCCATTGCCGCAACAAAAGCGTACTCATGTGCTGTTTACGCACTGGCCTCCGACGGGGGGCATAAAATATCGTTTGATAAAGCTGTTACAACAATGGCCGAAACGGGTCGCGATATTCAGGTTGCCTACCGCGAAACGGGAATTGGCGGCTTGGCTAAAAGTTGGGAACCTTTTAAGGGCTAGCCTTTTGAAGATTTATGCTTTACAAGCGTAAATACAAATGAAGTACCCTCATTTAGGCTACTCCGCACATTTATGGTTTGCTCGTGAGCTTCAACTATATGCTTTACAATAGCCAGACCCAGCCCTGTTCCGCCTTGTTCTCTCGATCGGCTTTTATCAACCCTGTAAAACCGCTCAAATACGCGAGGTATGTCCTCTTTTGGAATTCCTATTCCGTTATCGTTTACTTCAACCAAAATATTCTCGCCCATATCCATAAACGAAACTTTTGTGCGACCACCCTCTTTACCATAGTTTATTGAGTTTGCCACAAGGTTAGTTAGCGCTTGGTAAATCCTTTTCTTGTCGGCTTTAACCCAAATGGGCATCTCGTAATCCTGATCGAAGACTAGCTTAATACCCCTTTTCTTTGCACGCATCTCCTGAGCCTCAAAAACCTCATTTGCAAGTTGAACAATGTTTGTTTTTTCCAAGTTAAGCTTTAGCACACACGATTCAAGTTTGGAGATTGACTCCAGATCTTCAACAATTGAAATTAGCCGGTTTATGCTTTTCTCTGTTCGCTCAAGGTACTTTTTGTTTATCGATGGGTCGGTAAGTGCGCCATCGAGCAGGGTTAGCACGTAGCCCTGAATATTAAAAATTGGTGTTTTCAGCTCGTGCGACACGTTTCCAAGGAACTCTTTTCGGTAGTTCTCAAGCTCTCTGAGCTTATCAATCTCTTGGCTTTTACGGTTTGCCCAATGCACTACTTCGCGGTTTACCTCGGTGAGGATATCCTTTCCCTCCAAATCCTTTTTCAATTCTCTACGCGAGATGTTCAGGCTTTGAATGGTTTTGTAAATGGGGTTTATCTTCTCAAAAATAAACTGATTGATAAGAAAGTGGCTAAGAAAGAACATAGCAGCAAAAGTTACAAACCCAATTGCTGCTATAGCCCAAAAGGTTATTTCATCGGGTGGGGTTGTAATTAACCATGTAGCTACCGAAATAGCCGATGCAACAACCGATATTATTGCCGACATGGTTTTTGGCGACGATATCATAGCCAGCTATTCTTTTACCCTTTAATTAGCTTATCGAGCATACCACCCTCAACGTACTGCTTTAAAATTTTGGAGATGTACTTGCCCACAATGTCAAACTCAAGGTTAACCACTGTTCCCTCCTTAAAGGTATGGAAGTTAGTAACCTCGTAGGTAAATGGAATAATGGCAACTTGAAACGATTTTTCTTTTGAGTTTACAACGGTTAGGCTAACGCCGTTCACCGATACCGATCCTTTTTCGACTGTGATATTGCCTATGGTTGGGTCGTACTCAAAGGTGTAGTACCAGCTACCATCAGCCTCTTCAACCTTGGTGCAAACAGCGGTTTGGTCAACATGCCCTTGTACCATGTGCCCATCGAGTAGGCTTTCGAGCTTCATGCTGCGCTCAAGGTTTACCTTATCGCCAATTTGCAGTAGGCCAAGGTTCGATTTTTCCAACGTTTCCTTAATGGCCGTAACGGTATAGGTATCGCCCTGTTGCTTAACCACAGTAAGGCACACCCCGTTGTGCGACACGCTTTGGTCTATTTTTAAGTTTTTGGCAAACGAGCAGCTTAGGGTAATATGGATATTCTCTTGCTCCTTCTGAATATCGACAACCTTTGCGGCCTCTTCAACAATTCCTGAAAACATAGCAACATTTTTTTCGGTTAGTAATACGCCCAAAAGTACAAAATATGTTTTGTTTTACAGGAGCGCCCACTCATATTCTTAAACCAATCATTTGTCTAAAAAAATGCCCCAATAAGCAAACGTTTTTTTGGTTTTCTAAAAAAAGTGTTAATTTCAATTTGAAATGTAAAAACCCATTCCTGGTTTGGGATTGTAACCAGGGGCGAAACCGAAAAGCCTTAAGAGTAGGAAAACAAAAATTTTATTACACCATGAAAAATTTCTTAAAACTTTTTGCACTTATTCTAGTTCTTGGAATCTCTAGCCAGGTTTCAGGGCAAATACTTTTTGGAATAAAAGCAGGGCTAAATGGTAATAACATCAGCCAAAATTTCAAGGAAAGTGATTGGGAAGACGACACCAAAATGCGTGCAGGGTTCCATTTAGGTTTAACCGTTGACTATGAATTAAGTGAGCAGCTAAGCCTACAATCCGGCTTATTATATTCCAGCAAAGGATATAGCATCGATTTAGAGGCAGATCTTGATCCAGATGAGACGGTTGATGGCTATCAAAGAGCAATTGTTAACTATCTTGAAATTCCTATTCACTTTGCCTATAAGATGAACGATTTACAGTTGTATGCTGGACCATACATCGGAATTGGAATAGGCGGGAAAATGAAATGGGATGTTACCTACAAATATGATGGTGAAGAGTACAAAAGCGATGGCGATATCAGCTTAAAGCCAGTGTTTGGTGAGGTTGATAGCAACGATTTGGATGATGATGAGTCTCCATATAATGCTTTAGATTTTGGTCTGAATTTGGGTGCTGGCTATCAGGTTGGTCCAATTCTGATCAATGCTGGCTACTCCCTTGGTTTGGGTAACCTTACACCAAAGGAAAAGGATAGCGATTTTGATCCAAAGGACATGAAAACGTCAAACAGGGTGTTATCCCTCTCGGTTAGCTATTTCTTTGGGATATAAGTTCTAGCAGGAACCTAAATAGAATAAAAAGCTAGGCTGGTATCAGCCTAGCTTTTTATATGGTTAGAATATTAGCAGGAAAATAGAAAACCATAATTTATTTTATACTTTTACTGCTTAATATTACTGACTAATGCTTTTTGTTATGATAATTAACCACATAGTGTGGGATGTTAATCCCGAGATTTTTTCCTTAGGCCCACTTTCAATTCGCTACTATGGGGTGCTTTGGGCACTTTCGTTTTTGTTTGGCTACATGATTTTTGAGCGTATTGTTAAAAAGGAGAGCCTTCCGGAAAACTACCTCGATACGCTTACCATTTACATGGCAATTGGTACCATTGCGGGCGCTCGATTGGGGCATTGCCTGTTTTACGAGCCCAGCTATTACCTGGCAAACCCATTGGAGATACTAAAAATATGGCAGGGTGGGTTAGCAAGTCATGGCGCAGCCATAGGGATAATTATTGCGCTTTACCTCTTTAGCCGTCGCACAAAGCGGCCGCTAATTTACATTCTCGATCGTATTGTAATAACCGTTGCCCTTGCCGGTGTTCTTATCCGTTTGGGAAACCTTATGAACTCGGAGATATACGGCATTGAAACTAACCTACCTTGGGGTTTTGTTTTTAAACAGGATGGCCAAACCGTGCCTAAGCATCCAACGCAAATTTACGAAGCGTTGTCGTACTTGGTTGGCTTTATAGTTCTGGTGTGGGTTTACCTTAAGTCAAATGCCAAGCCTAAACCCGGATTGCTTTTCGGGCTATTCCTAATTTTTATTTTTGCCACACGCTTCCTAATTGAGTTTATTAAGCAACCTCAGGTTGGGTTTGAAGCTAACATGACCCTAAACATGGGGCAATGGTTAAGCATTCCGTTTGTAATAGCAGGCTTGTACTTTATTTACAAAGCGTTAACTTCAAATACAAGCAAGGTTTAGGAGCCTATAGCTGGCCAATGCGGACAGTATTTGCTATGGCATCGGCAATGGGTGTAAACTTAATACCAAGCTCTTTTTCGGCAAGTTTTGATGAGTAGTAGGTAGTAGCATGTCCGCTTCGAGCTGTATCGCGAGTTAGGGCTGCGGGTTTACCGCTGAATTTTGAGCCAATCCACGCTAGCCGCCAAGCAATTGCGCTCATCCATGGCGTAACGTTTATGCTGGGTGGTTTCTTACCCATTTCATGCGCAATGGTTTCAAAAACCTGCTTGTGCATGAGGTTTTCACCGTTAATAATAAACCTTTTGCCCCACATCTCCTTTTGCATGGCAGTTATCATTGCTTTTACCACATCTCTTACATCAACGTAACCTGTTTTGCCGGTTGTGTAAAACGGAAATCCCTTGGCAATAGTTCCGAATATTTGTCCGCTTCCGTTATCCCAGCGGCCTGGCCCAACTACAACGGTTGGGTTAACAACCACCGCATTAAGCCCCATCTCAATGCCACGCCACACTTCCATTTCCGAACGAAATTTGCTTATTGCATATCCCGATTTACCTTTCGATTTGCCCCATGGAGTGTTTTCATCAACGAAATTTCCTTCCGCTGGCGATCCAATGGCTGCAACCGAGCTAACATGGCAAAGCCGTTTAACTCCCATTTCAATGCACGCGTTGACAATGTTTGCAGTTCCCTGTACGTTTACATTAAGCATTTGGTTTGTGTCCTTCCCGTTGAACGAAACAATGGCAGCACAATGGTACACCTCATCACATCCTTTTACAGCGTTGCATAAGGTTTGGTAATCCTCAATCTCACCATCGACCCACGAAATGGAATTGAATAAATCTGTTTTATCAGGGGAGTACGCGTTGAATAGTTTTTCCACCAGCGCTAGGTTGCTATTCTTTCGCTTCAGTGCAACTACTTGTTTATTGCTGCTTGTTAGGTGGTATAGCAAGTGCGATCCGATTAGCCCTGTGCCGCCGGTTACAAAAATCATTTGTCAGGATTGGTTCTAAAGAAAGGGTTAACAATTAGCTCTTTTTCCCACTTGAGCTTTTTCCCGAAGCCTAGCCTATTATCGGTAAATTTTAGGAAGGTAAGATCGACAACCCAAAGTGTAGTTTTCATTAGCATTGCAATGGGAAAGCGCTTGAGGTAGGCTTTTCGAGCCTTTTCGTGGAGTTCTGCACTTGGTTCGCTAATTATTCCCTGAAACTGTACGCCTTGAATTTTACCTATAACGTTTGTTTCGAGCACAATGCTACCGGCTACGTATATGTTATGGCTTGCTTGCTGAATGTGTTTTGTGTCGTAATCCGATGTAAATACGAGGCTATTCTCCTCCTCCATATACACGTAAAAGCAGTTTGCACAGTATGGCTCCTCGTCGAAGCTCGTGGCTAGCGTTAGTACGTGGTGCTCGTTAATAAAATCTACAATCCGCTTGTCAGGAAGGCTCATTCTTTATTTTTTTCGTAAAGGAACTGCAAATTTAGTAAAATCATCTTAATAGGTAAAGTCAATGCTAAGGTAGTACCATTTTGCCAAATGAAGCTATATTTGCCACATGAAACTTACTTACCGCATTGGCTTTATTGTTTATGTTTTGGCCCTAATTGGCTTTTATTTTTGCCCATCAACAGGTATTACTTCAGTTGAGGTTAACTCCAACACGTACCGAGTTGACTACTTATTGCATGGTTTTGCTTTTTTTGTTCTTCCTATAGCTGCCTTTTTAGCCAATGGCGATAAAAAGAGGCCATATCTGTGGTGGATATTTGTTGGGTTTTCATTTATACTGGCAATTGCCATTGAGTTTATTCAGCAGCTTGTTCCCGAAAGAGCCTTCAACCCCAAAGATACCCTTTCGAATATAATTGGATTAATCATAGGAGTTACTTTTGTATTTGCGTACAGAAAGTACAAGCAAAACAGCAAAAACCAATAGATCGAGGCGCACAACAGTAGGCTTGTGCAATTAATAATAAGGATATATTGCCTAAAATTTGTAGTTTTGCTGTTTTCTAAAATGGCCTCGTTGCCGCTTAATTATCTTCTATGAACAAAAGTTTTATTCGGCTGATTGAGGAGAGTGTTAAGCAGAATTGGGATTTACCTGCATTCTCCGACTATAAAGGCGCAACCATTCATTACTACGACCTAGCACGTAAGATTGAGAAAATTCACATAATTTTCGAGAAAACAGGAATTGAAAAAGGCGATAAGATTGCGCTAATTGGCCGTAACTCATCGCATTGGGCTGTTGCTTTTTTGGCAATTGTAACCTACGGCGCAGTAGTAGTTCCAATTCTGCCCGATTTTAAACCCGACAATGTGCACCACATTGTTAACCATTCCGATTCGGTTGTGCTATTTACCGGCGATCCAATTTGGGAAAATCTTGATGAGTCGCAAATGCGAAATGTAAAATGCATCATTTCGCTTACCAAATTCGGGATACTCCACCAAAACACTCCTTTCTCGGTTACTGATATAAGGAATAGCGTTGATGAGCTATTTAACCAAAGGCACCCAAATGGTTTTACGCCCAACGATGTTAAGCTTTACCGAGATGAGAAGCCCAACGATGTTTGTGTAATTAACTACACTAGCGGCACAACAGGCTTCTCAAAAGGTGTAATGCTTCCCTACCGAAGTTTATGGAGCAATATGGTTTTTGCCGACGAGGTTATTGACCTACAGCCTGGCGACAGACAGGTGTCAATTCTTCCATTGGCTCATGCATACGGAGCCGCTTTCGAGTTTCTCTACGAGGTAACAAAAGGCTGCCACATCCATTTCCTTACGCGAAACCCATCACCAAAAATTATTCTCGAAGCCTTTGACGAGATTAAGCCTAAAGTTGTACTGGCTGTCCCCTTAATTATTGAGAAAATTTACAAAAAGAATATCCTTGAAGCATTAAAACGCCCCTCGCTTAAAATGCTGCTTAAGGTTCCAATTATCGATCGTAGAATTAAGAAAGAGATAAACAAAAAGCTTACAGCAATTTTTGGAGGAAACTTTATAGAGGTTATTATTGGTGGCGCCGCGCTTAATCCTGAGGTTGAGTCGTTCCTCCGCGATATAGGTTTCCGCTATACTGTTGGATATGGAATGACCGAATGTGGCCCCATAATTACCTACGACTCATGGAAATCAACAAAGCTTTATTCCGCAGGTAAAGCAGTGGTTAATATGGAGGTTAAAATTGATTCGGATGATCCACAGAATACCGTTGGTGAGGTTCTGGTTAAAGGAACCAACGTTATGCTCGGATACTATAAAAACGATGAAGCCACTAAACATGCAATTGATGCTGATGGCTGGCTTCATACTGGCGACTTGGGGATTATTGATGTCGATGGTTACCTTTTTATAAAAGGTCGCAGCAAAAACATGATACTTGGCCCTAGCGGACAAAACATTTACCCTGAGGAAATTGAGGGAATTGTTAATAATCTTCCCTATGTTCAGGAGTCTCTTGTAATTGAGCAGGAGGGCAAACTCGTTGCCTTGGTATTCCCCGATTTTGATTCGGCCGATAAAGATGGTGTAAAAACTAGCGCACTCGAGGGTATAATGGAAGAAAATAGAAATGAGCTAAACAAAACCCTCCCATCTTACAGTCAGATAGCAAAAATTAAGCTTTACCCCGAAGAGTTTGAGAAAACCCCCAAGCGGAGCATAAAACGATACCTTTACCAAGATACCAGCAAATAAATAATCAGCATAATAATGAAAAGCGAAACTAGTAATTCTTATAATCGTTCAGATGTTTACTGCGTAATTATGGCAGGAGGTATAGGGAGTCGATTTTGGCCATTAAGCAGAACCGATAAACCAAAACAATTTCTTGATATTCTAGGAACAGGGAAATCTCTGATTCAGCAAACCTTTTCGCGTATTAATCGTTTTTGCGATTCGCAAAATATTTACGTGGTTACAGGATCGGTTTATAAAGACCAGGTTCAGGAGCATCTCCCTGAAATAACAGAGCAACAGATATTGCTTGAACCTATGCGTCGTAATACGGCTCCATGTATAGCGTTGGCCTACCAGGTAATTCGAAAGCAAAATCCAAATGCAATTATTGTGGTAGCACCTAGCGACCATCTGGTTTTAGAACCAGATAAATTCTCCAGAATTATTGGACAAGCCATTGCTTTTGCAGCAAATAACGATGCTTTGCTTACCATAGGCATTAAACCTAGCCGTCCCGAAACCGGTTATGGTTATATTCAGGTATCAGGCGATGCTGACAAAAGCAATCCTTCATTATATAAGGTGAAAACTTTTACCGAAAAACCAAACCTTGAACTGGC
>CAZGQZ010000112.1:0-8714 GCA_964527985.1 uncultured Rikenellaceae bacterium
CTAGTACTAATTTGATAAGAATATTTAGCGAACAAATATTGGAGACGACTCCTCAATAGCAGTAGCAATAATTGTTACCTTGTTATTATGTTGCTCAACTATTGCCTTTTCACCTAGTTCAAAATACCTACTTTCCGTGTGTTGTACTATTTTAATAATGCCAGGTTCAAGGGTTGAAATTATTGGCAAGTGACCCTTAAGCATTGCAAACGACCCTTTTGATCCTGGGACGCGAACAAGGTCAACCCTTTCGTTAAAGAAAACCCGATTGGGGGTAATTATTTCCAGCATTAGGCTCATATCGCTCTAACTTTTTGCGCTTTGAAGTAGCTTTTCGCCTTTTTCAATTGCTTGTTCAATGGTTCCAACCAGGTTAAAAGCAGCCTCGGGATACTTATCTACTTCGCCGTTCATAATCATGTTGAAACCCTTAATTGTGTCATTAATATCTACAATAACGCCGGTTAAACCGGTAAATGCTTCGGCCACATGGAATGGTTGAGACAAGAAACGCTGTACTCGCCGTGCTCTGTGCACAACTAGCTTATCGTCTTCGCTAAGCTCATCCATACCCAAAATTGCGATAATATCCTGCAACTCCTTATAGCGTTGCAGCAGCTGTTTTACACGCTGAGCTGTATTGTAGTGCTCTTCGCCTACAATATCGGGCGAAAGTATTCGTGATGTTGAATCGAGTGGGTCAACTGCAGGGTATATACCTAACTCCGAAATTTTTCTGCTAAGTACTGTGGTTGCATCTAGATGCGAGAATGTTGTTGCCGGAGCAGGGTCTGTAAGGTCATCGGCGGGCACATAAACTGCTTGCACCGAAGTAATTGATCCTTTTCGTGTAGATGTAATACGCTCTTGCATTAACCCCATCTCAGTTGCCAGTGTAGGCTGATAGCCCACCGCAGAGGGCATTCGGCCAAGTAGTGCAGAAACCTCGCTACCTGCCTGAGTAAATCTAAAGATATTATCGATAAAGAAAAGGATATCGTGTCCTTTGCCATCGCCACCTGCCCCATCGCGAAAAGCTTCGGCAACAGTAAGCCCTGAAAGTGCAACGGTTGCCCTTGCCCCAGGAGGCTCATTCATTTGTCCAAAAATTAGGGTTGCCTGCGACTTTTTTAGCTCTTCTTTATCAACCTTGGAAAGATCCCAGCCTCCAGCTTCCATATTCTCCTTAAACTCTTTGCCATACCGAATAACATCTGACTCTATCATCTCACGGAGCAAATCGTTCCCCTCACGCGTTCGCTCTCCTACACCAGCAAAAACCGACATTCCCTCGTACCGTTTTGCAATATTGTTGATGAGCTCCATTATAATTACCGTTTTACCAACGCCAGCTCCACCAAACAAGCCAATTTTACCTCCTTTGGCATAGGGTTCAAGCAAATCAATAACCTTAATTCCGGTAAAAAGCACTTCGGTTTCGGTGCTTAAATCCTCGTATTTTGGTGGTTTGTTATGAATTTGGTATTCGCCCTCTTCCGACAAAGAACCCATACCATCAATTGGTGATCCAATAACGTTTAAGAGCCTTCCTTTAATTTGCTCACCAGTTGGAACTGTAATTGATTTGCCTGTGGCATGCACTTTCATACCCCGATGCAAACCATCGGTTGAATCCATTGCAACTGTACGAATTGTACTTTCACCAATATGCTGCTGACACTCAACGACAAGGTCAGTACCATCGTCGCGTTTAACAGTAAGTGCTTCGTGAATATTTGGTAAACCCCCTTGTTCGGTGGGAAAGGATACATCTATTACTGGTCCAATAACCTGGATAATTTCACCAACTATTTTTGACATGATATTCGTTTTACAGAGGTTCGTTTTACAAAAATAACCTTATTGAAAAAATATCGGCCAAATTCATCATCTTTTTGTTGATGATATTAGCTACCCTTTTTAGAAAAACTTCTTTAGACTAGCGATACATTTGGTAGTAAAGCGATAAATAATGGTTTAGCCTTGGCTCCAAATCCTCTTTTATTTCGCTTTGTCCCGATCGATTTGCTATTTCAACTAGTTCTTGGAATATTTGCGTATTAAGGCTTATCTCATACTCAACAACCTTTCGGTGATGTGGCTTAAGGCTGTAATAGTACTCAAGGTTCTCGATGCAATAGTTCGCATACTCATTAAGAAGAGTATTCGCTTTATCGGTTTCGTTAGCACTATAGTATGTTTCAATGTGGCCAATTGTGAACAAGTCGAAAGGGAACTTACTTTTTGGCAAAAGTTCACCTATCCTGTCAATAACATTTACTGCCGAATCAATTTTTCCTTGAGCAATTAGCTCTTCTGCTAATCGATTAAAGTTACTCCTTAAACGAAGAACAAGAGCTGTTCGCTGAACGTTATGGTCAATCATAACATCGGAATGTTCAAGACCTCCCCACTTAAAGTTTTCCATGTAGTTAGCGTATACCTTCTCCACATTCATTCGGCCAACCGAATAGTAATCGGGTGCGGTTTTTATTGGCACTAAACGATAAGCAAATCCCTCGTGCTGAAGATACTCTGAAAGCCCTAAGTCGGAATCGCCTCCTGTTGAAACAAAATATATTGGTCGTTCCCAGTTATTGTTGGCAAGAATTTCGAGCACCATCATGTCGTTTTTTTGAATATACTCCTTGTTTATTGTCCAAAGCATCTCGTCAACAATTAAGTCGGCATTTTCAGGCGATACTACTCCTTTGGCTATTACTTTTTCCTTGTCAACGGTAATCTTTAGCTGCGAGGTAGGTAAATAGTCAATATACTGTCCGCTTGGGGTGCGATGGCGGGTTTCGGGGTTATCGCTTCCAACAAAATCCATAACCCGTTTAAGCTCGTAGGGTTTGTTAACCTTATCGATTATATAAACAACGTCACGAGTTCCTTGGACAAACTTGTCAAAATCCATTGTTATAGGCAGAGGCTCGGAATTGTATGTCTTCCATTTCATTTGCTCGGAATACCAATCTGTTCCCAGCAAACTTAGGTTAACAACCCTTACGTCGCGTCGGATACCCTCAACCTCTTGAGCATACCATAAAGGAAAAGTATCGTTATCGCCATTGGTAAAAAGTATGGCGTTAGGTTCGCATGAGTTAAGGTAATTATAAGCAAAGTCGCGAGCGAAAGTTCTACCCGATCGATCGTGATCATCCCAGTTTTCAGCAGCTAAAACAAGCGGAACGCTTAACGACAAAGCAATTGCCAGCGTCGCTGCTGATTTAGGCTTTAGATACTTTCGTGCAGTTTCGTAGAGCGCCAAAACCCCTAAGCCAATCCAAATAGAAAAGGCGTAAAACGAACCTACATAGGAATAGTCGCGCTCACGAGGCTGAATTGGCGTTTGGTTAAGGTAAACCACAATGGCCATACCCGTAAAGACGAAAAGAAGAGCAACAACCCAAAAATTGTTTCTATCGCGAACAAGTTGGTAAACCAAACCAAGAATACCCAAAAGCAAAGGAAGCATGTAGTATGTGTTCCTTGAAGGAGTATTCTTCATTTCCGATGTTAGCTTGTCTTGGTTTCCAAGCCTAATGGCATCAAGCGATTTTATACCAGTAATCCAGTTGCCGTTAAGCAGTTCGCCATGCCCCTGCACATCGTTTTGGCGACCAACAAAGTTCCACATAAAGTATCGCCAATACATATGGCCAATTTGGTAAGTAAAGAAAAACCTCAGATTTTCGCCAAAAGTTGGAACTCTGAGCACTTCGGTTTCTCCCATTGAATTTTGGGTTCTAATTGGCCTTCCGTTTACCTTACCCCACTTTTGGTACTCTTGAATGTGATCGTCTCGCCAGCTCCACATTCTAGGGAAAAAGGTTTGAAATCGCTCGTCGTGAATGTATACGGTTTTAAGGTAAGTCTTCTCATAACGACCATTCTTGCGAATATAGGTTTGCTTGTCCTTACTATCTATAACAGGAGCATTGTAGTAGGACCCAGTTACCAATGGTCTATCACCATATTGCTCCCGATTAAGGTAATGTAACAAAGCAAAAACGTTTGATGGGCTATTCTGATTCATTGGTGGATTGGCCTGTGCCCTAATTACCAACATGGTGTACGATGAATACCCAATTGATATTACTGCAACACCAAGTATAAGTGTATGAAGCAATACGCGTTGCTTTTTGGTTGTGTACCACAGACCAAAGGCTAACAAACTAAATGCTAATACGATAAAGAAAATTACACCAGAGTTATAAGGTAGCTTAAATGAATTTACAAATAGGAGTTCAAATTTGGCAGCCAACGATATTATTCCAGGAATAATAACATACATTACTGCACCCAGCAAAGCTATTGCTGCTCCTGCAGCACCAACTATTCCCCACTTTGTTACCTTATATTTTCGGAAGTAGTATACAAAAACTATTGCAGGAATGGTAAGTAAGTTTAGCAGATGGACACCAATGGACAGTCCCATTACAAATGTTATGAGCACAAGCCAACGGTTTGCATGGGGTTTGTCGGCTACATTTTCCCACTTTAAAATTGCCCAAAACACCAAAGCGGTAAACATTGATGACGTTGCGTACGCCTCAGCCTCAACAGATATAAACCAAAAGCTATCGGTAAAAGTATAGGCCAAGGCGCCTATGGCCCCGCTACCAAGTATGGCCAACGCCTGTCCAAAATTTGGCTCTTCGTCAATTTTAACAACAAGCCTTCGGGCAAGGTGTGTAATAGACCAAAACAAAAATAGTATTGTAAATGCCGAAGCTAATGCCGACATGGAGTTCATCATCACCGAAACAAGCTCAACATTGTCACCAGCAAAAAGGGTAAAAAACCTACCCATTAGCATAAAAAATGGGGCACCGGGTGGATGCGGAACCTCTAGCTTATAAGCTGCTGTTATACGCTCACTGCAATCCCAAAAACTAGCCGATGACTCCATAGTAAGGAGGTATACCGTTGCTGCTATCAGAAAAATAAACCATCCCAAATAGATGTTTGCCTGCTTATAGTTTTTCATGGGTGTAAAAATTGAGAAAAATTAATTTCAAATTAGAGGAGCTAATTTAATCTATTTTGGATGAACCCCACACTATTTCATCGTTTTTAGCTCACTATTGCTTTAGCGTTAGCGCATATCATCGGCTTACTCAAAAAACTATTCGATTTTTATCTAACTTTGCACCAAAATATTACACATATGTATAGCGACGATTGGAAGGATAAGCTTGCTTTTGCATACTCAACAAACCCAGATTATAATCCAAACGATAACGCCGACGAGGAGGAAGTATCACTGGAACCAAATAAACAGGTTCTAAGAGTTAGGCTTGAAAAAAAGAATCGTGGCGGAAAAACCGTTTCCATTGTATCGGGCTTTGTAGGTAACGAGTCCGATTTAAAAGATTTGGGCAAGCAGCTTAAAAGCCGATGCGGGGTTGGAGGGTCAGTAAAAGATGGAGAGATAATTATTCAAGGAGATTTTCGCGATAGGATTTTAAACCTTTTAAAAGAAATGGGGTATAATAATGTGAAGAAATCTGGAGGATAACACCAATACCCACTACCCTAAATAGCAACCTGCCCCCAATTTTTCCTTTTGTTAATCATTTTACCTTTTTAAAAATGAAGAAGTTTTTTACGTCCATTGTATTGCTCATGTTTTTTGCGGGTAAGCTTTTATTGGCAGGCGATACCATTAAGGTTATGCACTATAATCTTCTATATTACGATAAGATTATTTATAGCTGCGACGAAACAAACAACAATGTAAACGACAAGAATATTTACCTCAACACAATAATTGATCATTATCAGCCCGATATTTTTACGGTTAATGAGATGAACGGAAGCGTTAATAGCGTTGACTTGCTATTAAACAATGCCCTTAATGTTAACGGCGAAAACCGCTATCAACGTGCAACATATACGGGCAATTTTCTTATAAACATGCTTTACTTTAACACCGATAAGCTTGTACTTAAGCACCAATCGCATATACTCACAAGTCCGCGGCAAACCGATGTTTATACCCTTTACGCAAAAACCGACAACCTACTTGATGGCGATACGGTATTCCTTACTTGCATTGTTACACACCTTAAAGCAGGTAATGGAACAGAAGAAGCCAACGAAAGGGCTTTGGCCTCTCAACAAATAATGAACTACATTAAAAATCGAAATTTGCAAGGAAACATTATGCTAATGGGCGATTTAAACCTATACAATTCGGATGAACTTGCCTTTCAGTATTTTTTAACGGAAACCCAAAACGGTGTTCAGCTACTCGACCCTGTTGACGCAATTGGTTGGTGGAACAACAACGATTATTTTGCCGATTACCATACACAATCGACACATACATATGGCGACTGCCATTCGGGTGGCGGCATGGATGATCGGTTTGATTTCATTCTCACCTCAACCCATTTGCTCGACGGAACAAGAGGGGCTAAATATGTTGAAAACTCCTACTGGGCATTGGGTCAGGATGGTAACAGGTTTAATGGAACAATATCTTCCCCAACAAACTACACTTTGCCCTCGAGTGTTATTGATGCGCTTTATAACATGTCCGACCACTTGCCGGTAACATTAAAAATTAATGTTGATTACGATTTGTACACAAACGCCTATTATAATGTTTTATACGAACCATCAGTTAAAGTTATAAATCCAATGGGAAATGCTATGGATTTTTGGATAGATGGCATTACACCTCAAGAGGTTTCTCTTAGGCTGGTTAACAGCATGGGCAGCGTTGTGCTAAATAGTAGTTTAATTATTGAAAATGGCAACCGATATTCCCTGCCAACAAAAGGATTAAGTTCGGGTATATACTTTTTGCAGCTAAAAGGGAATAGTTTTACCAAAACAATTCGAGTTGTAAAACAGTAATGAAAAGAGTTTGGATAGCCATATTACTATTACTATCTCTTTCGCAAATTCAAGCACAATACTACTTGAGCGGGCAGGAACCGTCGGGCACAAAATGGAAGCAAATAAAAAACGACACTTTAAACATTTTATTTCCTGTAGAAGCCACTGCTCTTGCCAAAAGGTACGCTATGTACCAGAGTTTTGCATGGTCAACTATTCCAAATAGCAATTCGGAAAATATTTTCCAAACACCTATTGTACTACATCCAAATAGCATAACTAGCAATGGATTTGTTGCATGGGCACCCAAGCGAATTGAAGTGGTTACCACCCCTGCTTTCGACAGTGAGTCCGAACCTTGGTTCCTGACCCTTGCGGTTCACGAAACTCGGCACGTTAGCCAAATGAACGCCCTTAATAAGGGTTTTTTCCGTTTTGGCTCATTGCTACTTGGACAGCAGTCCGTTGGTATGGCAGCTGGCATGGTTCCGCTTTGGTTTCTGGAAGGCGATGCTGTATTTGCCGAAACGAAGCACACAAAAGGCGGACGAGGGAGACAGGCTTCGTTCTACAGGCATTACCTTGCAACACTTGCAGAAAAAGGGAATTTGTATAGTCATAGCAAATGGTTGTTAGGATCGTATAAGGACTATATTCCTAACTATTATAGTTTTGGTTATATGATGGTTGGATACACTAACCTAAAGTATAACGACATTATTTGGGCAAAGGCTCTCAACGATGTTTCCAAAAAGCCGTATCACATTTTCCCCTTTAGGGTATCGGTTAAAAAGTCGGTAAAACGTTCACTACCAAAACTATTTAACGAATCGCTATCCTATTCGGATTCGGTATGGAATAAATTTGCTGCCGATACTAGCAATATATGGGTTTACAAGCTCAATAAATCAAACAGGGATTATTCTGAATATCAATATCCTTACCTAACATCCGACTCGCTCTTAATATCTCTAAAAACGTCGTTAGGCAAGGGTCCTTCTTTTGTTTGCAATTATATTGAAAGCGGCAAAGAAGAATCGCTCTTTAAACCAGGGTATCTCACCCACAAGCCCTTTATAAACGATACTCTAATTGTATGGAGTCAGTACCAATCAGACTTGCGCTGGGAGTATCGAAACTTCTCTGACATTTGGATGTACAATTTTAGATTGAAAAAAAAGAAAAGAATTACCAAAAGGGCGAAGTATTTCAATCCAATTGTTATTGATAATAACAGAATTGCTGCCATTGAATACAGCCCCGAAGGCATTGGCTCAATTGCCGTTATTGACTATTTGGGGAACAGTGTTTTGAAAATATCACTGCCCGAGTATTTAGAACTAAAAGAGATTGCATCGGATCAAGAAGGAACTATTGTATCAAGAAGTGCTTCGCAAAACGGAGCAATTATACTAAAGCATTCACTTAAAACTAGCTCGTGCGACACCCTTTTGGGACCTTTTTTCAGAGATATATCGAACATAGCCCTGCTCGATAGCATTTTGCTATTTACAATGACCGATGAATACCGCGAACAGCTATTTGAGCATAATACAAAAACCAATATTACAACAAAACTCACCAGTTCACCTTTTGGTGTAACTAACATATCATTATCTTCTAACAAATACGTACTTGCGTCATACTATAGCAGCAATGGATCAAATCCGTGTATCGTAAACTTGCCTGGGGGTAAAAAACCGTTTACCATCCAAAATTACCAAACAGCACTATTTCAGGAAGAAAGTCGAAGCAGCTTTAAGACATCGAAAAGCTTATTTGCCTCGAGCAGTATTGAACCAAGGGAAAGTCGAATACCTTTTTTGAAAAAATTCATTAACATACACAGTTGGGCTCCT
>CAZGQZ010000113.1:0-8435 GCA_964527985.1 uncultured Rikenellaceae bacterium
CGATGATAGGCTGCACCGTAAAAATAACCACCACTCCACGATTGCCTGTAGCCCAACTCAACCGACTGAGTAAACTGTGGCTGAAGATTTGGGTTACCCATAGCCAAAATTTCGGGGCTAGCATAGGTTGGGAACGTTCTTAAATCTTTTTCCTGTGGCCTATCGACCCTGCGATTATAGAATAACGACACCCTGCTGTTATCACTTACAAGCCATGTGGCCCGGACATTTGGGAATGGGTCAATATACTCGAACCCAGCGCTGCTGTACACGCTATGATTTGGGTCAACCAGATAGTCAATTTTGGCATACTCGAGCCTTAACCCAGCCTCCAGCTCAAACTTTTTTCGCTCGTAAATATAAGTTCCGTAAACTGCCGAAAGCCACTCACGGTACTCGGCGCTACCCGATAGGGTGGGGTCGAGAATTGAGTTATCGCCAGGCTTAAAGAATATATCGTTAGGGAAAACACGAGCGCGCTGCTTTGTACCCACCTCTAACCTACCCGAACGCAGAGGCTTAGTGTAGTCAATTGTTAGGTCAAAAATATTCTCATCGGCAATAAGGCCGGTTGTGTCGGTTCCGGTGGAATTGGGGTTGTACAAATTGTTGGTAAAGTAAAACAGCTCGTCCTTGCGCCGGAATGAGTAGTTGAACGACGACACTAGGCTGTGCCCAGGCTGCGTAAACGAGTGCTTATGCGTTACTGTGGCAAAAAGCGTTTGGTTCACCTCGTTTTCGTAGTACTGCCAAAGGCGAATCCTGTCGCCACTGGTATTATTGTATGGAATATCGCCAAGGTCGGTGTACTCGCGATAGTTAAAAAGAGCCGAGAAGGTAAACGAGTTCCTTTTGTTTGGGTTAAAATCGATACCCGTTTTAATATTGTAAATTGGCTGCGTTCTGTTCTCCAAAAACTGCTGATACACGGTTTCTCCATCGTTATAGCTGCGAAGCGTAAACTCGTTCTTCATCATCTGCTTATGGTAAAGTAAGTCGGCTTGCGCAAAAACATTGACTTTGCTCTTTTTGTAGTTAACCGAGAACGATGGATTTATTTTTGGGGTAAATGCGTACTGGTCTCTTATACCATCTAAACTTTCCTTTTTCTGTGTTAATGAGCCAACACCAAGTGTTAACCCTGCCTTGCCGTTAAAACCATACTCTTGATCTTTTTTAAAGATGATATTTACAATGCCTGCCATTCCGCTAGCATCGTGACGAGCCGAGGGATTGTTAATAATCTCAACTGACTCAATGGCCGATGCAGGAATATTATCGAGCCCCGACTGCGCACCCATTCCGGTAATGGCGGTTTGCTTGCCATCAATTAGAATGGTTACCTTATCGCTTCCGCGGAGAAAAATTTTACCTTCCCTATCAACAGTAACGCCGGGCAAATTCTGCATAACCTGAAGTACCGATCCGCCTTGCTGGCTTAGGTTATCATCGACGGTAAAAGATTTTTTATCCATTTTCGATGCCACCTCAATCCTAGTTGCGGTAACGGTTACCCCTTCAATCGCGGTTGATGATTCGGCAATGGAAATTTTCCCTAAATCAAAAAAACTATTTAGCCTACCAATGTGGAGCGGCAAATTCTCATCGGCATAGCCAACGTACGATACTTTTACGTTATAATCGCCTGTTGAGAGGTTTTCGAGTGCAAAAGCACCGCTTTCGTTGGTAATGGTGCCAGTTATAAAGTCGCCATTACTATTAGTAACAGTAACATTTACGTAAGGCAATGGCTCAGTTGTGTTTTTATCGGTAACTAAACCCGATACGGTTGCATTACTAATTTGAGACTGAACTGGCAATAGGCTTACAGTAAGAAGTACAAACAAGGTTAGGATTTTTAGTTTCATTGCTTTTGTTTTAAACGATAATTTATCTGCTTAAACAAAACTGAAAAGGAATAGTTTAGTGGCTTGCTGGTTGCAGCGATGAAACTTCAATTCCAATTACCAGAATATCGTCAACCTGATCGTTGGCAGCTTGCCACAAATCCATAGTATCCTCGAGCTGCGTTTGCTGCTGAGCCATTGATAAATTACAGGTATTCAAAAGCAACTCCTTAAATGGCTTTGCCATAAACTTGCGCCCGTCGGGGCCACCAAACTGCGAGACATAGCCATCGGAAAACAAGTAGAGCCTATCGTTGGGCTTTATGGCAACCCGTTGCAAGCTAAACGGCTCTGTATCCTTTGGATATGCGCCAACTGGCATTTTATCGGCCTTATGAACAATAAGTTTTCCATCGCGAATAATGTATAGCGGATTGTATGCTCCGGCAAATAAAAGCTGAAGTTGACTCATATCAATTGCACAAATGGCCACATCCATTCCATCCTGCCGTTGAGTGTCGCGCCCAGTTTTTTCGAAAGTTGCCTTAATCTTCTGACGTAAATTATTCAGTATTTCATCGGGTTGGGTTATTCCCTCAACGTTAACAATATCGTTTAAAAACGAAACGCCCATCATGCTCATAAATGCACCTGGTACTCCGTGGCCTGTACAATCGGCAGCCACAACTATAACCAAACCATCCCTTTGGGTTATCCAGTAAAAATCGCCGCTAACAATGTCGCGAGGCCTAAACAAGATAAAGTAATCGCCAATTAAACTTTGAATGATATCATCGGAAGGCATTACTGCCCACTGAATTTTTCGGGCGTAGGTAATGCTTTGGGTAATCTCATCGTTTTGCTTATAAATTTGATCGCGTTGTTGTTCAATGGCCTGTTTTTGGTTTTCAATGGTTCGCGTTCGCTGCTTTACTTTTAGCTCGAGCATTAGCTTGTCTCTTCGTAAGCTTTTCTCTCGAAGTTTTACAATAAGCAGAAGCAGCAAAACGCCACTTATACCTGAAACGATGTAAAACCACATAGTTTGCCAAAACGGAGGTTCAACAGTAAAAGGCAGTTCAACAACGTTGCTTGAATTTCCAATAACATCTTTGGCTCTAACCAAAAGCGTGTATTTACCCGAAGGGACAAAGGGCAATTCGATAAACGGATTGCTACTCCACTCACTCCAACTACTTGTTAGCCCCCTTACCCTATACTGAAACATAACAGCATCTTTGCGAACAAACGAAGGAGCGCTTATGCGGACTTTCAGAGCATTTTCAGCGTAGCTGATGCTAACGTTGCTGGGGTTGAGAATGTTTCCATCCTTATCGAGTATCCGCTTTATGAACAAGCTTAAAGGTTTTGCAGTAGTATCGTTGGGTTGGGCAGCTAATCTGAAAATATGCTTGTAAGCATTAATCACAAATACACTATTATCAGCTGAAACGCGGATAAACGTAGGATTTTCGAACAGATTTAGCAGCTGCGTGTTAAAATTGGGGCTACAGCTGTCACTGCTTATGCAGCTCCAGCGAAGGCTATCTTGCTGCCAAAGCACTCCGCGATGGTACTGAAAAAACTGCGTTTGATTGCTAAAGGTAAAATCGTTTGCTTTAACCAGCTTACCATCGTTAAGCTCAAAAACGCTATTTTTTAAAAAGACGAATGGCTTGCCCTTTACCTTTCGGATAAACGGTGAACCCAACTCGCCCAAGGGCAAATTAACTCTAGTAATCGAATCGCCATTTTTGCTCGCCAAAAAAACATCAAACTCGTTACTAAAAGCATAGTCACCAGCCGATAGCTGAACAACACTAGCAATTGCACCCTTTTGCTTTGCAATGTTTTTTACTGCTCCTTTTGAATTACTTGTTGAGTAAGCAAAAACATCATCGTTGGTTCCAATAAGTATATCGCCTTTTGTAATATCCGACTCTTGCACAAACTGAATATTTACTCCTTTCACAAGTGATTTTGCATGTCCGTTTGTAACGCGATATAGCCCAAAGTTTGTGGCAGCGTAAAGGCTATTATTAACAACAACTAAAAACCTTACTTTTCCATAAAGCCCTTCAACCTTTTTGTAAACATGGCTAACCGACTCGAGCTGCTGTATCTGTTTGCGCTTATACTCAATCTCAAACTGAGGAGAGGCATCAACATTCTCATTGGGCTCGATATTAATCTGCTCTTCAGCTGCCGTCTCTTGATTATCCCTATTGAAAAGTCTTGAAATAAAACCTTTTCGCTTTTCGCTTATGCTTTGCTCCTGCTGCGGTTCTGGCTCTGGTTTATCTACCACTTTTTGTTTGGATGTTTTTACGTAAATATCAACCGGCTTATAGGTAAAGTGCTCAGCGAGGTAAAAAAGTCCTTCGCCCGTTCCAACGTAAAGGGTATTATCAAATTCGATACACGACAACACATTACCCATAAGTCCACCGTAATGGCTCATGGCACTAATGGGCAACGAAAAATCAACTCGCGATATTCCCATGGGATGCGATATCCACAAACCTTTTTCGTTATCGGTACCCAGCGCAAAAATCTCATCGTCGGGCAGTCCGCTTCTAAAGTTCAACGTCGATGACGTTTGGCCATTGCTCGCATCAACAATAATGCAGCCTCCGTTTAGGGTAGATAATGCGATTAGGCTACTATTTACCGAAATACCCCCGTTCAAAAGGCTTGCATTAACATACTGCTGATCGGCTAACTTGAACTGTTTAAGCCTTTGCCCATCGAAGGTGTAAAGCATATTTGTTTTCGTTCCGAAAAATGCCATTTCGTTATGTATGAACGAAAAGGTAAAATCGTCGCCAACAGGCAATCCGGCAAGCATTTCATGCCCTCCGTTTGGCTTGTTTAAGTATATAAGAGCGCTATTTTTAACATGGTAAGTATTTGAGCCAAGCTGAAAAAAGTCGGAGATAAAAACCTCTGGACGAACATCGTGGTAAACGGTATCAACAAAAATGGAATCGGAGGTGCTAATTTTACAGATTGTGGTTGGCGATACAACGAATAGCCCATTGTTAGTGCGCGAAAATTTATAGTAAAAATTATCGTCATAAACGTTTATAAGATTTACCTGAGAGGGATAGGCATTTTCGTCGTTATCAAAATATCCTACACCTTGTTCGGTACAGTAAAATAGCCGATGGCTATATGCCATTGCAATTGGCCTGCCCATAACACTAAGTCCCTCCCACTGCCAGCCATCAAACGAGTATATGTCTCTTCTGTTTAAAACGTACAACTCGCCATTCTCGTTTTGCTCAAAGCCCCAATTCTGATTGCTCACTCCGCTTGGCAGACCATAATTTACAAAATATGGATTTCCGTTTTGCGCATTAAGCCTTGTGCCACCCAACATTAGCAGTAGCATTAAGAGTATAGATTTGAATATATTACCAGCGATATACCTTTGCATTTTTCGGCCAATAATTACCCTGCCCAAGTATCCCTATCGAGGCTACGGTATTGAATAGCCTCAGCTACATGTTCGGGTTTTATGTTTTCGCTTGCTTCCAAGTCGGCAATGGTGCGCGACACCTTTAGAATTCTGTCGTATGCTCTGGCCGAAAGGCCAAGACGTTCCATGGCATTTTTAAGCAGCGCATTTCCGGCTTCGTCTAGCACACAAAACTTACGAATTAGCTTGCTGCTCATTTGGGCATTTGCGTATACCCCCTTCCACTCAATAAAGCGTTCGGCCTGAATCTCACGCGCTTTCACAACTCGTTCTCTTACACCAACCGAGGGTTCGGCAGGGGGCGCTTCGGCAAGCTTATCGAACGGTACGGGAACAACCTCAACATGAATATCGATACGATCGAGCAAGGGTCCCGATATTTTATTCAGATACTTTTGCACCACTCCGGGCGAGCAAACGCAATCCTTATCGGGATGGTTATAGTATCCGCAAGGGCAAGGATTCATCGAAGCAACAAGCATAAACGAAGCAGGATACTCAACCGAGAATTTAGCTCGCGAAATGGTTATTACTCTATCCTCGAGCGGTTGGCGCATTACCTCGAGTACGGTTCGCTTAAATTCGGGCAGCTCATCGAGAAACAGTACGCCATTATGTGCCAACGAAATTTCACCAGGCTGAGGGTAAGTTCCGCCACCAACAAGGGCAACATCGGAAATAGTATGGTGTGGACTCCGGAAAGGTCTGCGGGTCATAAGTGAGGTATCCCTATCGATTTTCCCTGCCACCGAATGAATTTTTGTTGTTTCGAGCGCTTCGCGCAACGTTAAAGGTGGGATTATAGTTGGCAGTCGTTTTGCCAGCATGGTTTTACCAGCACCAGGAGGACCGATCATAATTAAATTATGCCCCCCTGCTGCTGCCACCTCAAATGCACGCTTAACATTCTCCTGCCCTTTTACATCGGAAAAATCGACCTCGTACTCATTGGCATGTTGCATAAATTCCTCTCGTGTATCAACAACTGTTGGCTCGAGGCTGCTGTTTCCGTTAAAAAACTCAACAACCTGAGCAATGCTATCGACCCCATAAACATCGAGATTATTAACTACTGCTGCTTCTCGGGCATTATCTTTTGGCACGATTAGTCCCTTAAACCCTTCCTCACGAGCCTGAATTGCAATTGGCAATATACCTTTAATGGGTTGTACAGTTCCGTCGAGCGAAAGTTCGCCCATAATTAAGTATTCGGCTAGGTTATCGGTTTGAATCTGCTCCGAAGCAGCAAGGATTCCAATTGCCAGAGGCAAGTCGTAAGCAGCACCCTCCTTACGGATATCGGCAGGAGCCATGTTGATTACAACCCTCTTTTTGGGCATCTTTTTGCTTACCGAATCGAGAGCAGTGGCAATGCGTTGCTGGCTTTCGCGCACTGCGCTATCGGGAAGACCAACTAAAAAAAAGTTAATTCCTTGTCCAACGCTAACCTCAATGGTAATTGTTGTTGCCTTTATTCCGTGAACTGCGCTACCGTATGTTTTTACCAGCATTTAAAAAAACTATTTAGGAGTAAAACACTTGAAAGGTAGCTAGAATTTGTGAAAAATGTAAAAAACCGCAGGATCAAAAACTCCCATAAATAGAAAATGCAGCCTTGGGTGGGCTGCATTAATCATTAATAAAATCTTTTTGCTATATCGATGCTGCAATCTGCTGTGCTAATGAAGCAAACTCATCGGGAGTAATTTTTACCCTTGGTTTCTGAAAGCTAATATCGGCTTCGCTATTAAGCGGAACAAGGTGAATGTGTGCATGCGGAACCTCAAGCCCAAGCACAGCAACGCCAACTCGCTTGCAGGGAACAACACGCTCAACAGCTTTAGCAATACGCTTGGCAAACACCATCATATCGGCAAGGGTTTTATCATCAACATCGAAAATATAATCAACCTCATGCTTGGGAATAACAAGCACGTGCCCTTTTACCAAAGGGTTAATATCGAGAAAGGCAAAGAAGCGTTCGTCCTCAGCAACCTTGTACGAGGGAATTTCGCCAGCTGCAATTTTTGAGAAGATCGTTGCCATAACGTTTGAAGTTTATGTTTACCTTGAAATTTCAATAATTTCGAAGTGTACCGTACCCGATGGGATTTGCACCTCAACCGATTCGCCTACCTTTTTCCCAAGGAGCGCCTTGGCGATTGGTGTTCCAATTGAAAGTTTACGCTCTTTAATGTTAGCTTCGCTTTCGGCCACAATGGTATACTCCATTACAGTATTATTGGTCTTATTCTTAATTTTTACTTTGTTAAGAATTTGTACCCTATCGGTATCAATTTTACTCTCATCAATCACCCTCGCGTTGGCAATGGTGTCTTCAAGTTTTGCAATACGCATCTCGAGCATACCCTGCGCTTCCTTTGCGGCATCGTACTCTGCATTCTCAGACAGATCACCCTTATCGCGGGCCTCGGCAATCATTTGCGAAATTGCGGGCCTCTCAACGGTACGAAGCTGCTCCAGCTCTTTATGGAGTTTTTGCAAACCTTCCTTTGTTAAATAGGTAACTTTTGACATAGCTAGAAACGTTTGTTATACTATGGGGTAAATAAAAAAGAATCCCGATGTCTCGGAACTCTTTTCCGTTGCAAAGATACGGATAATTTTATAATAAAAACAAAATTAGGTGTTTACTCAAACAGAAAAATATTTTGGTTTAATAATTTCAGCATAAACAATTGCCTTTTTGGCATCGAACTCTTTTACTAGCGTACTCTGATTTTCGAAAAGTGCAAGGTCTTCTTCTTCCTGCGTTGGGGCATCGCCAATTGCCGACGAGGCAATGCTGTCTTCATCAAACTCATCGATTCGGTGCTCAACGTTAACCTCCATTAGCTCCTGTGCCTTATCGTTCATGCGCTTTTCAAAATCGGTAAGCAGAACTTCAGGTTGTAACTCTTGCTCGGTTAGCAGTTCTTCATCCGCTTGCTCATCAGTGTTAAAGGTTGTAGGCTGACCCTCGTTACCAAACAAAATGCTAAATGGATCGTGGCTTTGCTGGCCTTCCGTTTCGAGAATAGTTTGCTGCTCTGATTCCTCATCGGATTCGAATTGCAGATCCACTGGAGGGCTCTGGGGGGTGGGCT
>CAZGQZ010000114.1:0-8337 GCA_964527985.1 uncultured Rikenellaceae bacterium
TAACCCAAATTCTCCTCCAGTCCCTTCATGGTAAGCTGAATGCGCTTACGCGCAATGTCAACCTCTAGCACTTTAACCATTACATGCTGGTGAAGTTTAACAATATCGTTGGGGTTCGATACAAACCTATCGGCCATTTGTGAGATGTGTACTAGCCCATCTTGTTTAACACCAACATCTACAAAGGCGCCAAAGTTGGTTATGTTGGTTACAATTCCGGGCAAAACCATTCCAACCTTTAAGTCGTCGATTGAATAAACCCCTTCGGCAAACTCAAAAACTTTTATTCCTTGGCGTGGGTCGCGCCCTGGTTTTGCAAGCTCGTTCATAATATCCTTAAGGGTGGGTAGACCGATGGCGCTTGTTACGTATTTTTTTATGTCGATCTTTTTTCTCAGCTCTTCGTCTTTTAGCAAATCGGCAACGGTGCAGCTTAAGTCATTGGCCATTTGCTCAACCACATGGTAGCTTTCGGGGTGAACGGCGCTATTGTCGAGCGGATTTTTCACGTTGGCAATCCGAAGAAATCCGGCGCATTGCTCAAAGGCTTTATCGCCTAACCGAGGTACTTTTTTTAGCTGAGTGCGGCTGATGAAATCGCCGTTTTCGCGGCGAAAATCAACAATGTTTTTGGCTAGCTGGGGGCCAAGTCCGGAGATGTAGGTGAGCAAATGCTTGCTCGCGGTATTGAGGTTAACGCCCACATGGTTAACGCAGCTTTCAACAACGGTATCGAGTCCGTGCTTTAGCTTGTTTTGGTCAACGTCGTGTTGGTATTGCCCAACGCCAATTGATTTAGGATCAATTTTAACCAGCTCTGCCAACGGATCCATTAACCTGCGCCCGATGGATGCCGCACCCCGAACGGTAACATCGTACTCAGGAAATTCCTCGCGGGCAACTGCCGATGCGGAATAGATTGATGCACCATCCTCGCTTACCACAAAAACACGTACATCGCGGTTAAAGCGTATGCGCTTAACAAACGATTCGGTTTCGCGGCTGGCAGTGCCGTTACCAATGGCAATGGCATCAATTTTATAGGTTTCAACCAGTGCGGAGACTTTGCTCATGGCCTTACCCGTTTCGTTTTGCGGAGCGTGGGGGTAAATGGTTTCGTTATGTATTAGGTTTCCCTGCGAGTCGAGGCAAACCAGCTTACATCCGGTGCGGTAGCCAGGGTCAATGGCCAGCACATTTTTTTGGCCTAAGGGTGCTGCAAGCAGAAGCTGACGCAGGTTATCGGCAAAAACGCGAATGGCCTCATCGTCGGCTTTTGCCTTTAGCTCCGAGGTGAACTCGTTTTCAATGCTAGGTTCAATAAGCCTTTTGTAGCTATCCTCAATGGCAAAGTCAACCTGATCGGCCGATGCATTATCGAATTTTACAAATGCTGCTGAGAGATCGTCAAGAACATCATCGGCATTAGGCGCAATAGATACCTTTAGAAATCCTTCGGTTTGGCCTCTGCGCATAGCCAAAAACCTGTGCGAAGCGCATTTGTTTACAGGCTCGTCCCAGGCAAAGTAATCGGAGTATTTTACGCCTTCGGTTTCCTTCCCTTTAACCACCTTCGATTTAATTATAGCGCTTCGCTTAAAATGCCTACGTACTATGTTTCTTGCCCTTTCGTTTTCGCTAATCCATTCGGCAATAATATCGCGGGCACCAGCTAGCGCATCCTCAATGGTTGGTACCTCGTCGGTTACGAAGCGTTCAGCAACTCCGTTGATGTTTTGCTCGTGCTGTTTCATAACAATTTCGGCGAGAGGTTCTAGTCCTTTCTCCCTGGCAATGGTTGCCTTTGTTCGGCGTTTTGGTTTGTAGGGGAGGTATATGTCCTCCAGCTCAATAGGATCGTAGCAATCTTCAATACGCTTTCGGAGATCATCGGTAAGCTTCCCTTGCTCTTCAATGGTCGAAAGAACTGTTTCCTTTCGCTTGGCAAGCTCTTCGAGCTTGTTTAATCTATCGCGGATATCGGTTATCTGAACTTCATCGAGGCTACCGGTTTGCTCTTTTCTATATCGACTAATAAACGGTACGGTTGCTCCATCCTCAAGAAGTTTAACTGTGTTGGCAACCTGTTTCAAGCTAATATTTAGCTCATTTGATATGATTTGCGCGTTGATTTTTTTTTGATCTAGCATTAATTTGAACGGTATTATTATAAAATTGTGCTAACTTTAATCGTTATATTTTGATTGTCAAAAATAGCAATAAGCCCAGATAACTCTATGATTAGGTCTTCGGTTTTTCGAATATTAGCTGTTTTTTTTCTGCTTATCCATTGCTTTACAGGTAATAGCATTGCTTTTGCTAGCTCTAAAGTTCAAACTCCTCATAACGTTATTATTATCAACTCCTACCATCAAGGGCTTAGCTGGACCGATAGCTTGAACAAGGGAATAAACAAAGTGCTATTGGAATCGGGACTCGATATTGAAGTTTATACCGAGTATCTGGATGTGAAACGGTTCAGTAAAAGAAATGTAATTAATTGTTGCTATACTTGTTTCAAGCAGAAGTACGCTAAAGTTCAGTTTGATTTGGTTTTTGTTACCGATAACGATGCTTTAAACTTTATGGAGCAATATGCCGATTCGATTTTTCCCGGTACGCCAGTAGTTTTTTGTGGAGTAAACGATCGGAACAACTTTAAGAAAGGCTATACTGGTATTATTGAAGAGGTGGATATTAAAGGTAATATTGAACTTATTGAAATCATACATAAAGATATTAAAACGCTAAACGTTGTTGTTGACAGAACTACAACGGGCAGTATTCTGCACAATCGGTTGGTTGAACTTTACAAGAATAATGAATTTCCATTTGAGCTCAATATTTTAAGCGATTATACCATTGAAGGATTAAGGCAAAAGGCTTTAACTTTTGGCAACGGCGATATTTTGCTTTTCTTACTTTTTAACGTTGACAGCCAAGGAACGTATTTTACATATGAGGATGCGCTAATTGCAATTGGCGAAAATTGCAACGTACCAATTTATGGGCCATGGGATTTTTACCTTGACAACGGAATTGTTGGAGGTAAAATTATTAGGGGGAATATTCACGGAAGGTTAGCAGGTGAAATTGGCGTTAGCATTCTCAATGGAGAAGATGTAAACAGCATTAAGCCAGTTGTTGGCCCATCTTTATTCGCATTTAACCATCATATTGTAAAACAGCACGCCATAAGCAAAAGGCTTCTTCCAAAACCAAGGTTTATACATAATTCTCCATATCAGTTCTTTCGCCAGAACATTAAGCTCTTTTTCTCATTTGCATTTGTTGTTATCGTGCTGCTCGTTATAATCCTTCTGCTTTGGTCAATTAGTCGTCTTAGGCGCAAAAGGCTTAGCAGCGAGCGATTATACTCCGAGCAGCTAAACGAGCAAAATGTAATGCTCGAAGAAGCAAAGGAAAAAGCCGATGAGAGCAATAGGCTTAAAAGCGCATTTTTAGCCAATATGAGTCACGAAATTCGTACACCAATGAATGGGATTGTGGGCTTTGCAAGCCTGCTTAAGGTTCGACAAGATTTGCCAAAGGAGAAGGTGGCGCATTACGTAAATATCATTAACGATAACTCAAGGGTATTACTCAATCTGATTAATGATATTATTGATATTTCGAAAATTGAGGCCAACCAACTCGATATTAAGCAAGAACCCCACGACATTAACAAGCTTATAAACGAGCTTTACGCTACCTATTGCTCCGAGAAGCATCGCCTAAAAAAGGATAGCGTTGAGGTGCGCTTCAACATCCCATTTGAGCACCAAGAGATGGTTGTACTAACCGACGTTGAAAGGTTACGTCAGGTTTTGGCTAACCTATTAAATAACGCTCTTAAGTTCACCGATGAGGGTACTGTAGAGTTTGGCTACAAGCTAAATGACAATACGCTATATTTCTTTGTGGAGGATACAGGTATTGGTGTTCAGGACGAAAAGGTTAGCCAAATATTTGAACGATTCCGACAGGTAGACGAATCAAACTCTAGGTCATACGGAGGTTCTGGTTTAGGGCTGGCAATTAGCAAAGGGATAGTATCAAAAATGAATGGCGAAATTGGCGTGAAAAGCCAAAAAGGAAATGGTTCTCATTTCTGGTTTAAAATACCCTATGTACCAGTAGGTAAAAACTATAAGCAGAACGGCAATGCAAAGGATGAATTTGATTGTCCTAACTTCGCGGGAAAGACCATACTGGCAGTTGACGATGTTGAGGAATCGCTTTTGCTCCTTAACGAAATGGTTGAGCCCACGGGGGCAGCTTTTATTGGCGTTAATAGCTCCGAAGAGGCAATTGAGCAATGCCGTTCGAATAATAAAATTGACTTGGTGTTGATGGATTTACAACTTCCAAATATCAACGGATACGAAGCCACACGTATTATTAAGAATTTTAGGCCTTTGCTGCCAATAATTGCCCAAACCGCAAATGCTATGTCCAACGATAGAGAGTTGGCCCTAGATGCTGGGTGCGACGATTACATTCCTAAACCTATAGGAATTGCAAAATTCTTTAGCATTTTACAAAAGCATCTATAGATAATTAGTCAAGACATAATTAGGAGTTGTTGGTAGTTTGATCGATTTAAACAATTCCATACTTTTTAATATGAGGTAATTTTCGTAATGTTGTATTTGTAACCTAAAATTTTCTCCATGAAAAATTTCATTACCCTTTTGCTTTCATCAGTGTTAGCCGTTGCTACGTTCGCTCAACACGATGCTGTTGTTCCTGTTAATTCAGATGTTTCGCACGTTAAGCTATACATTGGCGGAGCGCAGGTAACGCGTACTGCAAACATTTCCATTGGTAAGGGTACTACCAAACTTGTGGTTAAAAACCTACCAAACACAATCGATGCATCAACCTTTACCGTTGAGGGCAAAGGCGATTTTACCATACTCTCAATTATGGAGGGATATTCAAATCAGGCACAAAACCTACCCAACGAAGCCAAGCCGATAAAGGATAGCCTAACCCTTTTGCTCACGCAAAAGGAGGATATTGAGAATGCCCAACTTATACTAAGCGAAGAAGAGAATTTTTTAAACCTCAACCGCACCATTGGCGGTAAAGAAACCGGAATAACAGCAGCCGAGCTGAAGCAAATCCACGAGTTTTACAAAAGTAGATATGCTAGCGTTAAAAAGGAGCAGCTTGCCAATAGGCGTAAACTAACCGATTTGAACAAAGAGATAGAACGGTTGAAGGCTCGCTTGTATCCGTTCACTGCCGATAGGGTTTCGTTAAACCAACAGCTTGAAATTGTTGTTATGGCCAGCAAAGCGGTTAGCGGAAGCATGAACATTTCGTACTACACATCGGCAGCCGGATGGCAGCCAGTTTACGACATTAGAGCAGAGGGTTTTGCTAAGCCTATTGATTTAATCCTTAAGGCTTCAGCAACAAACGGAACAGGCGAAAATTGGAAAAATGTGCGGTTTACTTTTAGTACCGGAAGGCCTGTTTTAGGAGCCACACCTCCAGTGATAAATCCATGGTTTTTAAGGCCTATTCAACCTCCTCGTCCCGTGGCAGCACCCATGTCGCTATCGCGTTCAAAAATGGCCGAAGAGATTGCCTACGAAAGTATAGATTATGATGAAAGGCAGCTTGCAGGTTCATCGGCCGATTTTTCGGTTAGGCAAGAGGCCATGCTTGCAACCGACTACGATATACCAATTGCATATAGCCTAGCAACAGGCAAAGATCCGCTTACCGTTGAGGTTGAGAAAACTAGCCTTAAGGCAAACTTTGAGCATACTGCAACCCCAAAGCTATCAGCTTATGCTTTTATTGTTGCCAAAATTCCAAACACCGAAGGGTTAGCCCTATTAAATGCTAAAGCATCCATATACCTCGATGGCGCTTATACTGGCTCGGCTTACATTTCACCCGGAATGGTTTCCGATACTATTACCCTTCCAATTGGTGTTGATAATGGAGTACTGGTTAAAAGAACAAGAGTAAAGGAGTTCACATCGCGAAAGGTAATTGGTAGCAAGGTTACCGAAACCATTGGCTGGCAGCTCGAAGTTTCTAACAAGCGCTCAAGCGCTATAACTTTAGTCCTCAAGGATCAAGTTCCAGTTTCAACCGATAAAAGCATTCAGGTTAAACCCGACGAGCTTAGCGGTGGAACAATTGATGAGAGCACAGGCATAATAACATGGAATGTTAAACTCGACGCAGGCAAAAATAAAAACTTGAAGTTTACCTATAGCGTTGAATACCCTAAGGATAAGCACATTGTTTTAGAGTAGGATTAAACCTTTACATGGGTAATTAGGTCAATTAAATGGTATATTTTTAACAATACCAACATTTAGGTATTGTGTGAACCGTTTAACAGTTGCATCTTTGTACCCATGAAAGAAATCAGCCTGATATGTGCGCTTAAAAAGTATATTGCCATCTTCTCCTTGGCAATTATTGGGGCATTAGTCCTCAATAATGTACTTTTTGTACATATACACAGGCTCGATGATGGCAAAATAGTTGTGCATGCTCACCCATTTAGCAAAGCTGCTCAGCAAGAAAATCCGCAACAACAGCATAAGCATACAAAGGTTGAAATTCTCGTTTTCGATAGTTTACTTCTCCTTTTTACCTTTTGTGCAGTTCAGTTAGTTCGAGCAATTTATCGTAATGTAAATATCAACTTTCTTCAGTATTCCTATTCTCTTCTCGAAAATTCGCCAAGAGAAATTACCAATAAAGCACCTCCCTACTCTCATTACTAAAAGGTAAACCATTCTTCTTTGTTTTTTAAGTTAAGCTAATGCATTATCTGCATTATTAATTAATCTGTTTAATATCTTTTTTTAATGAGAACGTTACTTTCTTTTAGCCTTTTTGTATTGCTACTTATTTCATCGGCCTTTGCGCAAAAGCGAACAGATGCTCACCTTATTGGTCACGTTTTAAATGGCGGTGAACATATACCCTTTGCCAATGTGTACCTTAAGGGTACAACCATAGGAACATCAACCGATGAAACTGGGCACTACCGTATGATAAATTTACCCGAGGGAACCTTTACTGTTGTGGCAACAGCCATTGGTTACAAGCCAGCCGAGAAGGAGGTTACCATTGTAGCCGGTAAAACCGCAGAAGTTAACTTTAAAATGTCCGAAGATGCCATTGGCCTCGAAGAGGTTGTTATCACGGGCGACCGAAACGAGCAAAGTAGGCGCGAATCGTCGGTTGTGGTAAATACTGTATCGCCAAAAACGTTTACTATGACCCAATCGGTAATTCTAGGTGAGGGTCTAAATTTCACTCCTGGCCTTCGCATGGAGAATAACTGCCAAAACTGTGGGTTTACGCAGCTGCGCATGAACGGCTTGGAAGGGCCATACTCGCAAATACTTATTAATAGTCGTCCAATTTTTAGCGGTTTGGCTGGCGTTTATGGGCTCGAGCTTATCCCCTCAAACATGGTCGATAGGGTTGAGGTTATTCGTGGTGGTGGTTCGGCGCTTTACGGTAGCAATGCTATTGCTGGTACGGTAAACCTAATCCTTAAAGATCCGATTAACAACTCGTACGAGTTTGGCGTAAACAGTATGCTTTCGGGCGTTGGAATGGATTTGGTTCCATCGCTAATTCCCGAAAATACGGCTAACTTTAGCGCAACTGCAGTATCGTCCGATATTAAAACGGGGTTAGCCGTGTTTGGTTTTGTTCGCAATCGAAATCCTTTCGATGCTAATAACGATGGATTCTCAGAACTTTCATCAATTGAAAATACCAGCGTTGGAGCTAGGGCTTTCCATCGGTTTGGCCATAGGAGCAAGCTAAGCGTCGATTTCTTTAATATTCGTGAAGATAGGAGAGGTGGCGATAGACACGAGTATCCGTTACACGAATCGAATATAGCTGAAGCAGTAAACCATAGCATCACAACCGGTGCCGTAACCTACGATCAGTTTTTCCGCGAGAGCGATGTACTATCTGTTTTTGCATCGGCTCAGCATGTTAATCGCGATTCGTATTACGGAGCCAATAAATCGTTAAGCGATTATGGTGAAACTACCGATTTAACCTACGTAATGGGTGCGCAATACAAAATGCAGCTTAACGGTACGGGCATTATTTTTGGCGTCGAGAATCAGGGAGGTAACCTAAAAGATATTAAGCTTGGATATCCTGATTATGAGAATGCCGAGCTTATTGGCGACGAGCTGGTTATTCCGCATACTAACAATACTGTGGTTGCCGATCAGCAGCAGAGTAATACGGGTGTATTTACTCAGCTTGAGTACTCGCATAATCACTTTAAAACAACCGCAGGTTTGCGTTACGACAGGTACAGCA
>CAZGQZ010000115.1:0-3931 GCA_964527985.1 uncultured Rikenellaceae bacterium
TAAAGTTCGAAATGGTTGCGGCATACGCAACCCTTTCGGTGAATACAACCAACGATGCAATTATACTTGTTGATAACAAGCTAGTGGGCTCAACAAGCTGGTCGGGCAAAGTAAGCGAGGGTATCCATAGCATAAGCGTAGAAAAGGAAGGTTACTTCGCAAGGCAGCAACAGGTTACAATTTTGAGGGGGAGGGATTTGCACGTTGATTTGATGCTTACACCAAAAACAGGCTCAATTGAAATTATTACCGATCCGCCAGGCGCTATGGTTACTTTAGATGGTGAAATGTACGGCTTAACCCCAAAAATAATAAAAGATTTACCTCTTGGAACTTACAATATGGTATTAAACAAACCCGATTATACCAGTATTGTAAAACGAATAAGCATAACCGATTCTGGTTTAACGCAACTTTCTTTTACTCTGGTCTCAGGCAAAGAGGTGAAAATTTTAAGCAACATTGATGGTGCAACGGTTTACATTAATGATGAAATTGTTGGAAAAACACCAACAAATATTTGGTTAAATTACGGAAGCCATAATGTGAAACTTCAAATCGATTCGATTGTTACTGTTGAAACAATTGAAGTGGCTCATGGCGGTAAAAGCGAGTATGTTATCGATTTGTCCAAAACTGTTGATCCTTTTCATAATCAGCTTGTTTATATTAAAGGTGGATCATTTAAAATGGGCGATTTGTTTGGCGATGGAAACCCCGAAGAAAAACCTGTTCATCCGGTTTCTGTTTCCGATTTTTACTTGAGTAAGTTTGAGGTTACCCAGTCGCAGTGGCAAGCAATAATGGGTAGCAATCCAAGTCATTTTAAGGACTGCCCAAATTGCCCGGTTGAACGAGTTAGCTGGAACGATGTGCAAGAGTTTATTGAGAAGGTAAATGAGCTAACCGGTAAAAACTATCGCCTACCAAGCGAAGCAGAGTGGGAGTATGCAGCTAAAGGTGGAGAAAAAACTATGGGCTACCGTTATGCTGGTAGAAATAATATAAATTTTGTTTCATGGTATTCGGGCAATAGTGGAAACAAAACCAATCCTGTTGGTAAAAAAGAGCCCAATGAGCTAGGACTTTACGATATGAGTGGAAATGTATGGGAGTGGGTTAACGATTGGTTTGGCTACTATACCAATAGCCCAAAGGATAACCCCATAGGGCCTGACAAAGGCGACTTTAAAATAGTAAAAGGAGGCAGTTGGTTTGGGTATATTGGCGGAAGTCGGGTTTCGTGTCGTGGTAGCGATGAACCAGTAAACCGACGAAGCTACATTGGTTTTAGGATAGCATTATCAGCTGATGAATACTAGGTTTTAAACTTCATATAGCATAAAATAAATGTTATTAATCATAGCTTTGTAACACTGTAGTTTTTGTAACCCCTATTACCCGTGTTATTTGGACTTATTATCATTTTTGTAAAATCTAAAGTGTTGATTTTGAACTAAAGCTAGCTTTAGGTTTACGATGTTTTTTGCTATTTTTGGTTGTCAAAAAAATACTTCTTAATTAACTGTAAATCAAATAATAAAAAACCCTCATGATTGTTTTAGTACTAAACTGCGGCAGCTCATCGATTAAGTACCAGGTAATCGATATGTGCGAAAAAGAGAAACTCCTTGCAAAAGGGATTGTTGAGCGCATTGGTATAACCGATGGAATTTTAACTCATAAGCCCGAAGGCAAAGAGCGTTACGAAGTAGTTAAGGATATTCCCGATCATACCGTAGGAATAAACCTTATACTTAAAGCGCTTGTTGATCAAAACCATGGCGTTATTGCTAGCCTTGATGACATTAAAGCTGTTGGGCATAGGGTTGCTCATGGGGGCGAATTTTTTACAGAGAGCAGCTTAATTGACGAAAAGGTAAAGCATGAAATTGAGAAATGTATCGAGCTTGCTCCATTGCACAACCCTGCTAACCTAAAGGGTATTATTTCAATGGAAAATCTTTTGCCCGGTGTTCCTCAGGTTGCCGTTTTCGATACATCGTTTCATCAAACTATGCCTAAACATGCGTACTTATACGCAATCCCTTACGAGTACTACGAGAATCTTAAAATCCGTAAGTACGGATTTCATGGAACAAGCCATAAGTTTGTTGCTAAAAAAGCGTGTAAACTTGCCGGATTAGATTTTGAGAATAGCAAAATTATTACCTGCCATTTAGGTAATGGGGCATCAATAGCCGCCATTAAAAATGGGAAATCTGTTGATACATCAATGGGCTTTACTCCTGTTGATGGATTAATTATGGGAACTCGTTGTGGTAGCATCGACCCAGGCGTACTGCTTTATATTGCCGAGCGCGAAAGCCTAAACTTTAAGGGAATTAGCGATTTAATTAATAAGAAAAGTGGAGTTAATGGTATTTCCGGACTATCATCGGATATGCGCGATTTGGAAAATGCAGCCGCCGAAGGTCATGAACGTGCACAGCTTGCCTTAGATATGTACTACTACAAGGTGAAGCAGTTTATTGGTTCTTATGCAGCTTCAATGGAAGGGGTTGATTTAATTGTATTTACCGGAGGTATTGGTGAGAATGATAGCGTTTTACGTGAGGATGTATCAAAATCGTTAGCTTTTATGGGAATTGATTTTGATGCCGATGCAAACCGAGGCGTTAGAGGGAAAGATAAGCTGCTTACCAAAGCCGATTCGAAGGTAAAGGTTATGGCTATTACCACAAACGAAGAGCTGGTAATCGCTTCCGATACGGCATATATTGTTAGCCGCATAAAAAGCTAGAAATCATTTTATAAGTTTAATTAAATAATTTTTTTCAAATGACTATAACAAAACTCGAACAGCTATTCGATGTGCTCAGAAGCAAGGCAAAGAAACGCCTCGTAGCAGCATATGCAAACGACGACCATACAATTGAAGCTGTTAGCATGGCAGTTGATATGGGTATTGTTGACGCTACTCTGGTTGGCGATGAGGAAACAATAAAAAAAGTTTGTGCTTCGCACAATATCGACCCTGCAAAATTTCGTATTGTTCAGGAGAACGATGAGATGAAAGCTGCATCAAAAGCTGTTGAGCTAATAAACAAAGGCGAAGGCGATGTGCTAATGAAGGGTCTTGTAAGTACCGACAAGTACATGCGAGCAATTTTGAATAAAGAGAAAGGTTTACTGCCTCCAAAAGCGGTGTTAAGCCATGTAACTGTGGTACAGGTTCCAACCTATCACAAACTTTTAATTGTTGGCGATGTTGCTATTATCCCCGCTCCAGACCTGAACCAAAAAGTTGCTATAACCAACTACCTGATTAAAACAGCACATTCGCTTGGAATTGAAAAGCCTAAAGTTGCCCTACTTGCTGCAACTGAGCAGGTATCGGCAGCAATGCCAGCGTGTATAGATGCAACCATAATCTCAAAAATGGGCGATAGGGGCCAAATTAAGGGTGCGCTTATTGACGGTCCTCTAGCACTAGATGTTGCCATTGACGCTGAATCGGCCAAAATTAAAAAGCTAACTGGCGAAGTTGCTGGTGATGCCGACTGTATACTCTTCCCAAATATTGAAAGCGGAAATGTGTTCTTTAAGGCTTGTACCAAACTTGCTAAAGGCGAACTAGGTGCTATGGTAATGGGCGCTAAGGTTCCATGCGTGCTAACATCGCGCGGTGATAGCGTTCAGTCGAAAATGTACTCAATTGCACTTGCTGCAAACGCTGCTAACTAACAAAACCAAATTGCCCTATGGACGATTTTAAGATACTAGCTATTAACCCAGGATCAACATCTACAAAGGTTGCAGTTTATAGAAACTCCAAGTCGGTTTTTCTTAAAACAATTAGGCATCATTCCGAGGAATTGCAACGATTTGCCAAAATTGCCGATCAGTTCGAGTTTCGTAAAGAGATAATTCTGAAGGAGCTTAAAGAAGCAGAGATAGAGATTGAGAA
>CAZGQZ010000115.1:4031-6591 GCA_964527985.1 uncultured Rikenellaceae bacterium
AACCAAAAAGCAATTGCCCGACAATACGCTAAAAGCCTCGATAAGAAATACGAAGAGCTAAATTTGATTATTGCCCACCTTGGCGGAGGCATTTCAGTTGGTGCTCACCTAATGGGGCGTGTTGTTGACGTTAACAATGCACTCGATGGCGAAGGTCCATTCTCTCCTGAAAGGTCGGGTACCGTTCCTGCTGGCCAGCTAGCAAAACTATGCTTTAGCGGTGAGTATACCTACGATGAGGTTAAAAAAATGCTCACTGGCAAAGGCGG
Source organism: uncultured Rikenellaceae bacterium (assembly GCA_964527985.1). Taxonomy (GTDB): domain Bacteria; phylum Bacteroidota; class Bacteroidia; order Bacteroidales; family Tenuifilaceae; genus Perlabentimonas. Next base: position 4,301 of record CAZGQZ010000115.1, read on the forward strand.
CTTAGTTGCTCATGCAGGTACTAACGATGCCTATGAGATTGAAATGAAGGCTAAAGCTGGCGATAAAAAGGCACAACTTTTACAGGATGCCATGTCCTACAGCGTAGCAAAATACATTGGACAAATGGCGGCGGTGCTAAAGGGTAGGGTCGATGGTATTATTCTAACTGGAGGTATTGCGCATAATCCATACCTAGTTGAATATGTTAAAGAGATGGTTGGATTTATTGCTCCTGTTGCAGTGTACCCTGGTGAGGACGAAATGCAAGCCTTAGCCATGAATGCTTTAATGGCGCTTAGAGGCGATGTATTGCCACGCGAATATAAGTAAACTACCTTACATGTTTTAAAAAAGGGAGGATTTATCCTCCCTTTTTTATTCCTAAGGTTGTTCGTAATAAATACCTCTCTCCTTTAAATAATCAAGTATTTGAGAGTAACACATCTCATCTTCACCTAAGAATTCGGGAGGGAACACCCCTTTTTTTGTAAACTTTTGCTTGGCTATTAGTTTTACAGCAGCAGTTGCGGTGTAACCAGTGGTTCGAGCCATAGACCATTGCTTTGTTTGAGGGTTGTATTCATCATATAAATTGTAGGTTACAGTTTCTTTAACCCCATTTTTTTCTCCTTTAATAATTATGCGCATTACAGTAAATTCTGGTTCGTTGGGTTTTAGCTTCCATTGTTCTATTAGTATTTTCGATGTAATCTCCAGTGGTATTACCTTTTGGTTGTTATAATTTATGGGGTTTGTTGAGAAGAATCCCGCAGATTTCAGTGCACTTATTAAGCTAATATGCCCAGGGTATCGTAAGGTTTTCTCTTTCATATTCGGAATATGTTTCATTGTTATAAGCAACGATCGAAGTCCATCCGTATTAAAACCCTCTAAATCGCCTAATCCGTCAAACCTATACAGTTGTGGTTCGCTTAATGCTTCCTTTGTAACAAGTTTTCCGTTTTCAACGCAGCGAGCCGGACGGGTGTATTCTTCAATGACATCGATGGGCGAAAAGGGTGCTTTGTACTGAAAAGGTAAGCTACGCTCCATTGGAAGGCCGCCAACCATGTAAAAGAAATCCAAGACTTTCATGCGTTTGTTTTGATACCCGAGGAAAAGATTTGGCATACCTGGGGCTACACCACAATCTGCAATGGCCGTTACTTCATGCTCTTTGGCTAGTTGGTCTAACTCTAGGAAATTTTCAGGCATAAATGAGATATCAACTGTATCAATACCTAATTTAATAAGTTGTTTTAAGAGGTTAAACCCCATGAAACCAGGAACGCACGAAACGGCAATATCTTGGTTTTCTACCAGCTCAGAAATTATTTCTGAATCCGAAAGATTGGCCTGCTTAGTTTGTATCCCTCTATTTGAAAGCAGTTTGAGATGATCTGGGTTAATATCAACCGAAGTTACGCTGTAGTCCTTTGAAAGATCCAGTGCAATGGCTCTGCCAACCATTCCTGCGCCAAGTACAAGTATTTTCATGCGTGTAGTATTTTGTTTCACAAGCAATTTATGAATATTTACTTAATATTTCAGAGATTGGTTAATGGATCATAATTATTTATTAGGAACGACAATGCACCTCATTATTCGAAATCATTAATTGAGTTTTGCTTAATGACATTTAGTTGAAAAACATTTAAACTGCTTCGGGTTAATAGCACTTCCTTTTATGAGGCAAAGGCACCCTAGGTTCAATTTATTGAAGTTTGCTGCACGATTTCTCCAAAAAATACACTAGATTTAAAATCAATTTTTAATAGTATAAAATTCTCCTCACGATGATATATAATCGATTGAAACTATTCGTCCTTTTGCTATTAATATATACAAGTACAAGCCATGCGCAAAACCTTAACCATGGTGAACTTAACTTAACATCTTCTCACTCCAAAAACTTTTCGCTCAAGCTCGAAGGTGAAGTAGAATTCTACTGGAATCAATTGCTTACGCCAAACGATTTTTCCCATTTATCTCGCGATATGAAGCCTGAAATGGTTAATATCCCAAAATCGTGGACAACATATACCATTAATGACGAAAAATTGCCGAGTGACGGTTACGCTACATACCGGTTTTTTATTAGTGTTAACGACCTTCAGCAGCTTTATGGATTGAAGGTTCAAACCATTTTTACTGCTTATAAAATTTGGGTAAATGGCAAACTCGTAGCCGAAGCGGGAACTGTAGCCAAAACCAAAGATAAACATAAGCCTGGTTTTAATATTGGTGACTTTCCATTTAGCGTAAATAACAGTAATGATAAGAGAATAGA
>CAZGQZ010000115.1:6691-8301 GCA_964527985.1 uncultured Rikenellaceae bacterium
TTCAACATGGTTTATGAGCTATACCTAGTTGCGTTTGGCCTTTACCTTACTTTTGGAATTTTGCTTGTTGCAGCAATACGCAAACGCGAGGGAGCATTTTTGGCCTTTTTAGGGATGTTCTTGCTTTACGCAACAGCAATAAACGATGTGCTAAGCAGCATGGGTTTAGTGCAAACTCCTTACGTTGCGCCATATGGGTTAGTAACATTCATGCTAATTCAGTCATTCACAATTACTAGTAAATCGGCAAAGGCCATAAACCAAAATGAGGATTTATCGCATCAACTTGCTAAAGAAAAGGAAGGGCTTGAGCAAAGCATTGATGAGCGTACTCGTGAACTCCAAAGCCAGCACGATAAGCTACTTGAGCACCAAGAAAAGGAAAAGGTTCAGAACTGGATTAACAAAGGATTATCCAAGGTTAATAATGTACTATCGGCAAATAAAAACGATTTTAGCGTCTTAAGCCGTAAGGTTTTAACTACCATTGTTAAGTACATGGGTATTAAAATTGGCGCATTGTATGTTATTAACGATGAATCAGAAGAACCCTTTTTAGAAAGAATTGCCCAGTATGGTTGCAGCAAAGAAATGTTAGCACAATTTGATCGGTTTGAACCAGGTTCAGGTTTAATTGGTGCAGCATTTTCTGATAATCAGTTTCAGATTATTAATAACATACCGGAGAGCTTCTTTCAGGTAAACTCGGGTTTAGGCTCAAGTAAACCCGACACATTACTTTTAGCGCCGTTGGCTACCGATGAGGCTGTGTTCGGTGTAATTGAACTTGCTCGCTTTGGCGATTTTAAGCCCGAGGAAGTTGATTTTATTAAAAAGATAACCTATAGCATTGCAGCAAGCCTAAATACAGTTCGAATGAACGACAGAAATTTAGCGCTAATTGAACAGTTTAAATCGCAAGAGCAAGAAATTGCAGAGAAAGAGGAGAAAATGCGCGAAAGCCTCCACGAGTTAGAGTATTTCCGCGAGCAATACGAAAAGGCAAAGCAAGAACTTGACAAGCTAAAAGAGTAGTATGAACTCCGAAATACAATCCAATCGCATTGAGTATACCCTTGGAATGGGAAAAGCAAATCTTTACGCTTTTTTCTTGTTTTTTCCAATCATCTTGATTTTCCTTTTACCGTACGCCCTAATTTGGGGTTACGAGTCGTTTGAACTTGGCAAGAATATTTTCATGCACTTTATGCTACCAATCCTTATTTTAGGAATTGTTGTTCACGAGTTTTTACATGGTGTAACCTGGGCCTTTTACGCAAAAAATGGGTTTAAATCAATTCGTTTTGGCATGAACTGGAAATGGCTAACGCCATATTGCCATTGTAAAGAATCGCTTAAGGTTAAGCACTATGCACTGGGTGCTGCAATGCCCTTGATAGTTATGGGGATTCTTCCCATAATTATCGCTTTTGTATTGGGTAACGGAATGCTTTTAGCATTTGGCATATTTTTTACATGGGCTGCAGGGGGAGATATTATAGCCCTTTTTATGCTCATTAGAATTAGTAAGAATTCTCTAGTATATGACCATCCTGATAAGATGGGTTTCTACATCGAAAAATGATATAAAAAAAAGAGATCCGATTCGG
>CAZGQZ010000116.1:0-8193 GCA_964527985.1 uncultured Rikenellaceae bacterium
CCTTTTTCAACCCTGTCGCGTCCTCCGTGAATGTATAGATGGAAATTCTTATCGAGCTTTATTACGCTTTTAAAAACCTTTTTTGCTTGCTTAGCGGCATCAACCGAAATGGTAAACGAATCCTTTAGGTTACAGCCCATGTCGGTTTGGTAAGCCTCTTTGTACTCTCTAAACTGTTCAACCACTTCGGGCTTGCTAATAATATTCTCCTCAAAATCGTCGTTGTTAAAGGTGTCGCTTTTGGCAAAATAGTCGCGTGTTTTATTGAGAATGGCCACCTGCTCGGTTTTATCGACGCTAGTATCATTTACCAGTACATCTTTTACAAAATCCTTACAAAGGTTGATGTATCCGCTCGTTTGATAAAAATCGTCCTCGCGAGGCTTTACGCCTAAAAAGGCGTTTTTCCAGTACCTAGCCTCATCGTTCTTGTTCGTATTATCAATAGCAACCACCTTAAAACCAAAATCGCGTTCGGTGTTAAAAATAAGGCAGCCCTTATCGAGCTTGCGAATATTTATGCCCTGATGCTGCTCTAACCCAAAGGTTTCAGATCGATGATAAACCTTAAGAAAGGTATCCTTGTTTTCGGACTTAAAAATTCCCAACGCATCAACCAGCTCACCATCAATTACACAATCGTTTAGCATTACAACGTATAATTCGCCCTCCTTAATATTTGGATGATTACTGCTGTGAAAAAGGTGTTTGGCTATGTTTTGCGACTGTTCGAGAAGTAGATTGGTATTATCGAAAACCCGATTTGTGTAGCTATACACCTCGTTCATGTTTAGGTCGGTTTCATGAGCAAAGCTATAAAATTCGGGCTGTTTAAACGGCGACAAAAAATATGTTTTGAGGAGAGATATCACCTCCTCATCGGGAATTTGTATGAGCGATTGCGCAAGCACAAGCGTGCCATCGTTTGCTTTGCTCCCAACCTTGTGTATTGCAAGCGACTGAATACTAGCCTCAGAAAAATCGAACATGTGATTTAAAATTTAGCTGCAAAGTTAACAGTATTATTGGGTTGATGAAACAGCTTAGCATTGCTATTTACATAAGAAGATAATATTTGCCTGCAGCTAAATAAGCCTAATCCAAAATGCTAATCGGGCCTTAAGCATTAGCAAAAACTTGATACCATTAGGAACCCGAATGCGCTTTTGTAAGATACGATTTGCCTTAACTTTTTTAATTCTTGAAAGTAATGCTTTGAAGTAAAGGTAGGCAACGTAAACACCAAGCTGAGCAGTTCGGGGCAACTTTTTAATCCCCAGATAAGCCTGCTTTAAATCGTTGGCAATATCCTGTTCTATTTGCCTCTTTTGCACATCGGCAAAGTTTTCAAAGTCGATGTTTGGAAAGTAAACCCTGCCTCGCTCGGCAAAATCGTCTTTCACATCACGTAAAAAATTTACCTTTTGAAATGCTTCGCCTAAGCTTTGTGCTGGTTTTCTTAAATTATTATACTCGCTCTCGTTGCCATTGGAAAAAACCTTGAGACACATTAAGCCAACAACTTCGGCACTTCCGTATATGTACTTTGAATACTCATGAGAGGTAAAGGCCTTTTTTTCAAGGTCCATCTCCATGCTATCGAGAAAGGATATTATTAGCTCATGCGGAATTTTGTACTTATTTACCACAAGCTGAAAACTGTTTACAATTGGATTTGTGCTAATGCCTGTTTCTATCGCGCGGAAAACCTCATTGCGAAAGTCGCTAAGCATTTCATGCTTGGGGTATTGGTGAAAGGTATCAACAATTTCGTCGGCAACGCGAACAAAGCCGTAAATGCCGTAAATATCATCCTGTATTGAGATATCGAGGAGCGAAACTGCTTTAGAGAATGATGTTGAGTACTCTTGCGTAAAAAGCTTGCTACAGCCAAGCGATGTTTTGTTATACAGATCCATAACGTTTTGCAATTTGTTCGGTTGTTAAACGCGAGCTAATAACAGCCATTGGCAATCCGGTACCCGGAATTGTGCTTGCACCTACGTAAAATACGTTACCAAACTTTTCATCGGTATTGGCTGGTCTAAAATACCCAATTTGGTTTAAATCGTGGGCTAAGCCCAAGCCACTTCCTTTATACAAATTGAACATACTCTCCCAGTGCAAAGGGTTGAGCACTGTTTTTGATACCAGATTCGAGCTTATATCGAAACCCGCTCGTTCCGATAAATCGTTAATGATATTATTTGCAAGCTCATCGCTGTCGTCCCAATTCGGCTTATGGCGAAGGTCGGGTACTGGACATAGAATAAATATTGCTTCTCCTCCTTTTGGGGCATACTCGGGATTTGCCTTTGTTGGCACATTAACGTAGTAGTATGGTTTCTCAAGACTAATCTTATTCTTAAAAATTTTAGAGCTGTACTCCTCAAAGTTTTGCCCAAGAAAGTAGTTGTGCACTTCAAGCCCATCGACCTTGCTGTTTAGCCCAAGATACATGGTAAATGGGGCAAGTGTCCACTTCTTCTTATCGAGCTTTTCGGGAGTATATTTTTTTCGGTTAAAAACGCTTCCTCGGAATGAAGCAGCATCGGCATTTACTACGTAAACATCGGCTTTCCAATGCTTGTTGTTGCTGTCAACAAACGCCTCAATACCCTTTTCGTTCTGTAAAAAATCCTTAATCTCTGTATTGTAAACTATTTTCACCCCACGCTTTTCAAGCTCAGCAACTAAACCCTCAACAATTTTGTACATGCCCCCTTTTACGTTGTGGTAACCATCGTGTACCAGTTCGGTGTAGGTTAACATTGAGTAAACTGCGGGAGTATCAAAAGGAGTTGCCCCAAGAAAAAAAGCCACTAACGAAAAGATTACCTTAACCTCGTATGAGGTAAAATGCTTATTCATCTCGCTCCACATACTTTTAAGCATTAGGGGTCCGTGCTTTAGCGGAACACTGGCCAACGACGCAGCAAACTGCAGTGCTGTATTAAAGTTTTTGCGAATAATCCTATTCTCAGTATCATGAAAAAGTGTACCAGTTTTTTTGAGGTATTCGCGCATGCGCTTCTCAAAATCGGGTTCAACATGCTCGAACTCCTTAGCCAATCTCTCAATATCTTTGTATATGATATATTTTTTGGGATTGCCAGCAAAATTTACGGTGTAAAGCGGGTCTAAAGGAAAAAACTCAAAGGGTAAGTTTAAATTGCAGCTCTTGGCAAACTCATCAAACTCGTAACTCATGGAAAAAAAGGTTGGCGCCAAATCCCAGGTAAACCCATCCTTTTTAAGCTGATTTAAACGGCCACCAGGCTGATGATATTTCTCAACCATTTCTACCTCATAGCCCAACGTATTTAGTCGCATTGCAGTTGTAAGACCGCCAAGACCGGTTCCAATTATTAACGCTTTTTTCATTTATTGTAAGTGTTCTTTAAAATCGAATATAAAACATACCTAAAGGTAATATTTATTTGGAAATGCCATGTAGAGCAATAAACTTCAAACATATAACCACAGAGGTTTGTTCACTTTATTGCAGAATTTTTTAAACAGCTTATATTTTAAAACTATAAGGTAAATATTCATTCGTAACCCATATTACCATATTTTTATAATTTTGCAGTCAAATTCACGATTATTTATAATGAGAAGCAGAGTTGTAGTTGGTCTTTCGGGCGGAGTTGATTCAAGCGTTGCAGCCTATGTGCTTAAGCAACAAGGGTACGATGTTGTTGGCCTTTTTATGAAGAATTGGCACGATACCACTGGTGTTCTGCACGGCGATTGCCCCTTTGACGATGATTACAACTTTGCGCAAATGGTGGCCCGCAAGCTTAAAATACCATTCCATATGGTTGACCTAAGCGAGCAGTATCGTAAACGGGTTGTTGACTATATGTTTAGCGAGTACTCACAGGGCCGAACCCCAAACCCCGATGTGCTCTGCAACCGTGAAATAAAATTTGATGAATTTCTGAAAGCAGCGCTCAACCTTAATGCCGATTTTGTTGCTACCGGTCATTACTGCCGTAAAGAAAAGATTGAAAAAGATGGGGAAATTGTTTATAGGCTTTTGGCGGGAGCTGATCCTAATAAGGATCAAAGCTACTTTTTATGCCAACTCAGTCAGCAACAACTTGAAAAGGCTCTTTTCCCAATTGGGGATATAACAAAACCCGAGGTTCGCAGAATTGCAACCGAACTGGGCCTTGCCACCGCTCAGCGTAAGGACTCGCAAGGTATCTGCTTTGTTGGCAAAGTCGATCTTCCGGTGTTTCTTCAACAGCAGCTGAAAGCAAAACAAGGCGATATTATTGAGATTTCTGCATCGCACAAAAGCTATTTAGATAAGAAGTTGGTAGGCAGTTTACCTGAACAGTCGAAAGATTTTGAGTATTCGCCAAATGATGGTAAAAAAGTTGGCACTCACAATGGAGCCCATTTTTTTACTATTGGTCAACGCAAGGGATTGAATGTTGGCGGTACTCCCGAACCACTTTTTGTTATAGGTACCGATGTTGAAAAAAACATTGTTTACGTTGGGCAAGGGCAGTCGCATCCGGGGCTTTTCCGTAAAGCCCTATTTATTCCTAAAAATGATATACACTGGGTACGCCCCGATTTAGCTATGCATTTCGGAGAGGTTCGCGATTACTCCATTAGAATTAGATACAGGCAACCTTTACAAAAGGGTAAACTTTTTTGCGAAGAAGAAGGTTTATACATTACCTTTGAAGAAGCCCAACGAGGAATTACTCCCGGCCAATTTGCCGCATGGTATAATAACGACGAGCTAGTTGGCTCTGGAGTAATACAATAGAAACAAAAAGGATACAACTATGGAAAAAAATCCCGATTGCGAAACCACTCCAACTTTTAGGTATCTAAAGATACTTCAGCGAGGCATTATACTTTTACTGCTATTCGTAATGTCGTTAGTACTGCTTTTGGCAACATTCAACATAGTATTCTTCATTATTAAGAATATTATACAAGAGCCCATGAGCCAGCTAACGGCCAATAATCTAATGGAGCTATTTAGCATCTTTTTGGTGATCCTTATTGGCATTGAGCTTTTAGAAACGGTAAAAGCCTTCCTGATGAAGGAAACTATACAGGTTGAAATTGTTGTTTTAGTAGCAATTATAGCCGTAGCGCGAAAGGTGATAATATGGGAGTTTACTGATTCTAGCCCATCTGAAGTATTTGGTATCTCCGCAATACTGCTAACTCTCGGGGTTACCTATTTCCTAATTCGAAAAACCCGTTTCAAAATTAACCTATCATCGAAAAAGGCGCCAATTATTAAAAAGAGCAAGCTACAGAGCGTTGATAAAAATACCTAACCTTTAGGTTTCTGCAAAAAGTGAGTAGCCTCAGCAAGGCTATCAACCTTGCCCACATCAAGGGTAAAGCAAGTTGAGGTGTCGAAGCCAAAAATGCGATAATTCGGGCAAAGGCTGAGGTAAACCTCAACAATTGAAAACGGGCCCGATTTAGCGAAAAGATCAAAGATTAACGGATTTATCACGTGTATTCCCGAGAAGGCCAGCATTTTTGCAACGTTTTCGTCGCTAGGTTTTATCTGCTCGTTGGTTTTTAAATTCTTCCATCCAATAAGCCTTTGGCTTTTGCTAAAGAGAAATTTACGCGATGAATCCCTATTGGCTACTGCCAATGTAGCTAAAGGGTTACTTGCCATATGAAAGCTATACAGCTCTTGAAGATTTATATCCGAGATAATATCAACATTATGAACAAGGAAAGGCTCATCGCCACTCAGGAATTGCCTTGCATTAAAAATTCCCCCACCCGTATCGAGCAGCTGATTTTTTTCATCGGAAATATGAATTGTAGCTCCAAACGCATTGGATTTTAAGTAGCTAATAAGCTGATCGGCAAAATGGTGAACATTAACAACAATTTCAGTAAACCCACTACTAACAAGTTTTTCAATTACATGCGCAATTAGCGGTTTTCCGTTTATCTCAACCAGTGCTTTTGGTTTGTTTGCTGTTAGCTCCTTAAGCCTTGTACCTAAACCTGCAGCAAGTATTATTGCTTTCATTTAGCTACTCGTTATTTTAGTATTGGTTTACAAAGTTTACTCTGCTTATTTGAGCATAGTCCACATTTTTTACATGCATACTTCTTATCGTCCATTTTGGGACTAAACCCATCGCCCTTTTTACACAACTTTTTGCCCATGCTTAGTAATTATCGCTATTAATCTCCCTATGCTTAGTAAAAACTCTTATCTGATCACTCATTTGCTTTACCTGATTTGCAAAACGGTTTGCCATGTATACCGATCGATGCTGGCCACCAGTACATCCGAACGAAACAGACAGATGGTTAAAGCCCCTATCAACATAGGTAACTACCGATTTGCTCACAATTTCCCAAACATTTTGGTAAAACCGATTAACCTCGTCATGCTCCTCAAGATATTCAATAACTGAACTTTCAAGTCCGGTTTTCATTTTGTACTCATTAAGCCTACCTGGATTTGGTAATGCTCTGCAATCGAAAACAAAACCACCACCATGCTCGGGATGCTCAGCTGGGTAACCCTTTTTGTATGAGAAGCTGTTTACCTCGATGGTTAAACCACTAAACGATTGTGATTGTTCGGTTGATGCCGAATATTTTTGCGCAATACCATTTAAAGCACCAAAAAGCACAGGCAATTTTAGTATTGATGTATCTATAACGCTTAAAAGATTCTTCAGATTTCTGGCAGCTAAAGGAATGCTTTGCAAGAAATGGGCACGCCGTTCAAAAAAACCCCTGTAGCCATATGCGCCCAGCGTTTGTATTACTCTAAATAGAGCAAAAATTGGGAGATGATGATGCAACTCGGTGCTGTTTACAGGAGTTAAACTGCTTACCGAATTGAGATACGAGCTAAAAAGGGCTGTTCGAATTTCCTGCGGGAAGTTGGCTCTGGCTTGGTACAAAAACGAAGCAACATCGTAAAGCAAAGGACCTCGCTTACCTCCTTGGTAATCGATAAAGTAAGGCTCGTTATTGTTAACCATTACGTTGCGGGACTGGAAATCGCGGTACTGAAAATAGCCCGTAGGCTGCGATAGCAAAACATTGGCGAATGCCAAAAAGTCGTTATCCAAAGACGTCTCGTTAAACGCAACTCCCGAGGGTTTAAGAAAGCAATACTTGAAATAGTTGAAATCCCACAAAATACTCTGCAAATCGAAATCGGATTTGGGATAGCATCTCGAAAAATCGAGACCTTGTGCTCCTTGAACCTGAACCTTTGCAAGATTTTCTAACGTGCGCTTAAGAAGTTGTAAGGCACTTTCGGAAGTTGAACTTTCCCAATCGGTTTTAATAACCGTATCGAAAAGGCTTGCGTCACCCAAATCATCTAGCAGGTAAACCTTTTCATCGGCAGCAACACGTAGTATATGAGGAACTTGGATTCCCTTTTCCTCAAAATGATTGGTTAAGTAAAAAAATGCTCTATTCTCATCAACATCGGGGTTGAATGCCCCAATAACCGAATTATTGCTATTCGTAAGCCGAAAGTAACGCCTATCGGATCCACCTTGGGCCAACGGTTTTATACTTTTCGGATATTCGTTAAACTCTTGCTTATAAAGAGTTTGCAAAGAAGTATTAATCTGATCAATCATACACAAAGATAAGTTAAACGGCCTAACCAAACAGGTAAACCAAGGGCACAATAAATAGAAGTGCGGGTATTAGATTAAGGACATCAATCTTTTTAATACCTAGAATTGTAATCCCCAACCCAATAAGCAGTATTCCTCCTGTAGCCGTTAGCTCACCCACCATAATGCTTGACAACGAATCGCCAAGCCAAGCAGCCAACAGCGTTAATCCTCCTTGATAAAGGAGAAGCGGCACAATCGAAAAAACCACCCCAACACCTAATGCTGCTGCCAATGCTACCGACGAAAAACCATCCATTAAACTCTTAATGAGTAGTAGTTTAGGCTCCCCACCCAATCCCTCTTCAATGGCACCTAAAATTGTCATTGAGCCCATACAAAACATTAAAAAAGCCGTTACCATACCTTCGCTAAACTGGCCGCCTTTTAACTTTAGCTTTTCTTGAATGCGAACACCCAAATTCTCAATTCGCTCCTGTAACCGAAGAAGCGTCCCGGCCAAGGCGCCTAGTATTAGGCTAAAAACAAGCAGCAATGGATTTTCCGTTTTAAGGCTCATTGAAAAACC
>CAZGQZ010000117.1:0-8184 GCA_964527985.1 uncultured Rikenellaceae bacterium
CTGCTACCAGCTAAGTTCACCCTTCCCTTCTCGGATTACTACTGGTTCGTCGGTAGTGCAGTCAACTATTGTTGAAGGTACGTTATCGCCATAGCCCCCATCAATAACAGCGTCAACAACATCAGCATATTTCTCGTAAATAAGCTCAGGATCGGTAGTATACTCAATAACGCCATCGTCATCCTTAAGCGATGTGGTAAGTATTGGGTTCCCCAATAACCGAACCAGCTCGAGCGGAATTGGATTATCAGGAATTCTGATGCCAACTGTTTTTCGTTTCGAAATAAAATAATCGGGTACGCGGTTTAAGCCTGGAACAATAAACGTGAACGGACCAGGTAAATTACGCTTAAGCAGCTTAAACGTGCTATTGTCAATACGCGCAAAATCGGAAACATGGCTTAAGTCGCTGCAAATAAATGAGAACTTAGCCTCTTTTGCCCTCATTTCTTTAATCTTAATAATACGCTCAATAGCCTTAGGCTTTGATATATCGCAGCCAATACCATAAACCGTATCGGTTGGATAGATAATTACACCCCCATCGCGCAGAATGGAAACGACCCTTTCGAGTTCGCGCTGATTTGGGTTTTCGGGATAAATCTTAATGAGCATATCGTGATATTTTGGAGGTATTAAACTAAAAGGCACACCAAACAAAATACATGTGGTGTGCCTTAAATCAATTTATGCTGATACTAGCCGTTAACCTTTTTGTAATCCTCTAAAAATTTTGCAAGCCCAATGTCAGTTAGTGGGTGCTTAAGCAAACCCAGAATGGCATCGAGAGGACAAGTTGCCACATCGGCACCAACCTCAAGACACTGAACAATATGCATTGTATGACGAATAGATGCTGCTAGAACCTGAGTGCCGTACTCGTAGTAGTTATATACGTCAACAATTTGGCGAATAAGCTCAACACCATCGGTTGAAACATCGTCGAGCCTACCAATAAAAGGCGAAACATATGTAGCGCCAGCTTTAGCCGCAAGCAAAGCTTGTCCAATTGAAAAAACAAGCGTACAGTTTGTTCTTATGCCATTATCGGTAAAGTACTTAATCGCCTTAATTCCATTCTTGGTGCAAGGAACCTTAACCACTATTTGCTCGTGCAAAGCGGCTAGCTCTTTTCCTTCTCTAATCATCCCCTCAAAATCGGTTGCTATAACCTCAGCCGAAATATCGCCCCCCTTAACAATGTTGCAAATATCAACATAGTGCTGCTTAATGTTAGCCTCACCTTTAATACCCTCTTTGGCCATTAGCGAAGGGTTTGTGGTTACACCATCGAGAACACCTAAGTCGTGGGCCTCACGTATCTGATCGAGGTTTGCTGTATCAATAAAAAATCTCATGCTTAAAAAAATTTGGTTGATTATCAGTGTGCAAATATAGCAATTTTATGCTGATTGCTGCGAACTTAGTTTATGGAGAGATACTAGTACATCAGCATGATGATTTTGATTTCATACAGAGCTAGAAGCTATTCGCAGGCAAAAAATAAAAAACACCACGTGATGGCCGCATAGTTACCCCAACCCTCCCCAAAAAATGCTATAGATAAAAATTGCAGCAATGGCCAAGGGCGCAATAAACTTTACAACAAAATTATATGCAGCAAAGTACTTAACTTTAAGTGTTCCCTCGTTGGAGAGTTCGGTTTTAAGTATTCGTTTTCCTGCAAACCAGCCAACAAACAAAACAATAAGCAACCCGCCTAAAGGTAAAAGCACATTAGAGGCGGTATAGTCGAGGATATCGAAAATACTTTTGCCAAAAAGCGTTACCCCTTTAAGTGGCCCAAACGACAGTGAAGCAAAAACACCCAACACCGATATTGCAGCCGTAGCAATTACCGTTGCCTTGCGGCGGGAAATTTTTAGTTCCTCTGAGAAAAATGCTACTACTACCTCCATCAACGATATTGTTGATGTTAGTGCTGCCACAGCTAATAGGATAAAGAAAATTGCTCCGAAAAAATCGCCACCTGGCATTTGCTGAAAAATTCCAGGTAGGGTAATAAAAACTAGGCTCGGACCCGAACCCGGTGGAATATTAAATGCAAAAACAGCAGGAAATATCATAACCCCAGCAAGTATTGCAATTAGGCTGTCGGACAAAGCCACTTCAACAGCTGTTGATGCTAAGTTCTCCCTTTTGCTAAAATACGATGAGTAGGTTATAAGCGCTCCCATACCTAGGCTTAATGAGAAGAATGCCTGCCCTAAGGCGTAAAGAATGGTTTTAGCTGTTACCTTGCTGAAATCGGGTTTAAACAAAAACTCAAGGCCAGCCTTCCCCCCTTCGAGGGTTACAGAGCGAATACAAAGCATGATAATAAGAATAAGCAAAAGAGGCATAAGCAGCTTGGTGTATTTTTCAATCCCTTTTTTAACTCCAGCAAGCACAATAAGCGCGGTAAGCACCATAAAAACAAGCTGCCAAATAACAGGTTTTACAGGGTTTGCAATAAAAGCGTTAAAGGTATTCTCCAAATCCTTTGTGCTTTGGCCTGCAAAGCTATGCGAAACAGAATTTACTATATACTCCAAAGTCCAGCCTGCAACTGAGCTATAAAACGCCAGTATAAAAAAAGCAGCCACAACGCCCATAAATCCAATTAGGTTCCACCTTGCACCGGGTGCAATTACGCTAAACGAACCATAGGCATTCTTTTGCCCCCTCCGGCCAATAGCAAATTCCGACATCATTACCGGTACGCCAATCGCTAAAACAAAGAATAGATAAATCAACAGAAAGGCTCCACCTCCATTCTCGCCTGCTACATAAGGAAACTTCCAAATATTTCCCAATCCAACAGCAGAACCAGCAGCTGCAGCAATTATCCCAAATTTACTTCCAAAGTTATCGCGCGATGCTAACTCTTTAGACATATCTATGCGTATTAAATTTTTTTTTGAAGAAAAAACAAATCTAGCTAAAAACTACATTATGCCGAAAAAAGAATACATCAATCAACTATTTATTATTAAGGTTGATGGATATCACTTTTTTTTATAGATGATAATTGTAGAAAAGAAAATATCTTTAAGGTGATATACAATACATAATATAACTTTACCTCTATGAATCCTATCCTGCAATTTGCTCTATTCGTAGTTTTTGCGCTTATACCTTTTGGTTACGGCGTTGTTTGGTTCCTATACCGTAAAAGCATTATTTTTTATACTGCCATAACAATTTTTATCACCTCAATGGGCATAGCCATAGTAGCCTTTACCATTGGGCAGTTGGGTTTTATTCACGTTACATGGGCTGTACCTGTTTGCTTAGTATGGCTATTAGCGGCTAATAGCATTGCAAAAATACTTGTAAAAAAACCAGCTCTTGAGCTTAGCGAAAAGATTCAACAAATTGCCGATGGCAATTTAAATGTTAAGCAAAATGAGAAAATGCTTAATCAAACTCACGAAATTGGAAAAATGGCCGTTTCGGTAAAACAGCTAACCGACGAGCTAACGGCCATAATCTCGCAAATAAAAGACTTCTCAAGTGAGGTAAATGAGGTGGGCCTAACGCTCAACAAAAGTGCAAGCAGCATAAGTTCCGATGCAAGCGAGCAAGCAGCTTCAACCGAGGAGCTATCATCGGGCATGGAAGAGGTTGCGTCGTCAATCCATCAAAGCACCGATAATGCAACTCAAACCGAAAAAATTGCTACTAGGGCATCTGGCGAAATGGACTCGCTAAGCGATTCGTCGCAAAAGGTATTTAGCTCAATAAACGATATTTCCGATAAAATTCAGGTTATTAACGACATTGCTTTTCAAACTAACATTCTTGCGCTAAATGCTGCTGTTGAGGCAGCACGGGCTGGTGAAGCAGGCAAAGGGTTTGCCGTTGTTGCAGCGGAGGTTCGAAAGCTTGCCGAACGAAGCAGGCAATCGGCCGACGAAATCATACAGCTTGCATCGTTTACCCGGAATGAAACGGATGTTTTCAGACAGAAAATTGAAAAAATTAGCCCCGAGATAAAGAAGACAGCCGAACTGGTTCAAGAAATATCTGCTGTTTCGTTTGAGCAGCGCACTAGTATCGACCAAATTAATACAACCATCCAAAACTTTAACACCGTTACACAAAACAGCGCAGCTGCAGCCGAAGAGCTGCAAAGCCTTTCGGAAATGCTTGAGGAAAAAAGCAGCAAGCTTATCGAACTAGTTTCGTTCTTCCGAGCCAGCTATTAGGGTTTAATCATAAAAAAAGCGGGATGTACTTGAGCACATCCCGCTTTCGATTTCAATACTATGCAATTCCTATTTCCTTGCAGAGATAAACATCTTGTATGGCGTTAAGCACTTTTACTCCCTCGTTCATAGGTCGCTGAAATGCTTTTCGGCCGCTAATTAGCCCCATTCCTCCGGCACGTTTATTTACAATTGCAGTGTAAACTGCTTCGGCCAAATCGCTTGCCCCGCTCGATGCTCCTCCTGAATTAATAAGCCCTGCTCTACCGTTATAGCAGCTAATAACTTGGTATCGGGCCAAATCAATTGGATGATCTGTGGATAGCTCGGTATAAACCTTATCGTGTGTTTTACCAAAGCTAATAGCTTTAAAACCTCCATTATTCTCAGGTAATTTCTGTTTAATAATGTCGGCCTGCAAGGTAACGCCTAAGTGGTTTGCCTGACCTGTTACATCGGCAGCTACATGGTAATCGGTTCCATCCTTTTTAAAGCTGCTATTGCGCAAATAGCACCAGAGCACAGTTGCCATTCCCAGCTCATGAGCATACTCAAAGGCTTCGGCAACCTCAACAATTTGCCTATTCGACTCTTCCGAACCAAAATAGATGGTAGCTCCCACTGCCGTAGCACCCAAATTCCATGCTTCCTTAACGGAACCAAACATTATCTGATCGTATTTATTTGGATAGGTAAGCAGCTCGTTATGGTTGAGCTTTACGATAAAGGGAATATGGTGTGCATATTTTCGGGCCACTGCAGCCAAAACCCCAAAGGTAGATGCAACGGCATTGGCACCACCCTCAATAGCAAGCTTAACAATGTTCTCAGGATCGAAATAAATTGGATTTGGTGCGAATGAGGCACCTGCTGAATGCTCAATACCTTGGTCAACGGGCAGTATTGAAAGATACCCCGTATTAGCTAATCGGCCATGCGAAAACATGGCCTGTAGGCTACGCAATACCTGTGGAGTTCGATTCGATTGCGAAATCACTCTGTCAATAAAATCGGGGCCAGGTAAATGCAGCTGCTCTTTAGGAACAGTTTTACTCGTATAGTCGAGTATAAACTTAGCTCGATCGCCTAAAAGGTCAACAATATTATTATAGTTCATAGCTCTAATAATTAGTTTATTTTTAAGCAAAGCTAAGGGTAAAAAACAATAAAGTCAACACAACCATAACCCGATTTTTTTGGATAATAGCTGCCTCGCTAAAGCGATTAGCTAGATTAAGCCATGAAGAGAGATAGAAGAAATTTAAAACGGATAACCTATACCAAAATGGACTACAAAATCATCTTTAAAAACATAGCGTTTGTTAAATGGTAGCCAGTTGTAGTTAACAATTTGCTCGTTTGGATTATCGGGTGAGGGTAGCCTAATGCCCGGATCGTGCAACTTCATACCTAAATCAAAACGAATGGTAAAGAAACCTAGGTTCATTCGTATGCCAGTTCCTGTTCCAAGAGCAATCTGCTTATAAAAAGTATCGGGGTAAAATACGGCTCCAGCCCGCTCGTCGGCTGAGGTTATTGCCCAAATATTTCCAGCATCGAGAAAAAGTGCTCCTTCGAGCATCCAAAACAGCTTGAAACGGTACTCAACATTTGCCTCAAGTTTAATATCGGCAGTTTGGTTCGGAATTTTTAGCTGCTCTTCAACGTAGGTTCCAGGGCCAAGTCCACGTGCATGCCATGCGCGTATACCGGTTGATCCTCCCGAAAAGTATTTCTTTTCAAAGGGTAACGCCTTTGAGTTTCCGTAGGGCAAAGCTGCTCCGGCAAAAAATCGGTAAACCAGCGTATTGTTCTCATCAATTTGCTGATTGTAAATAAATGTAATATCCGATTTAACAAACTGAGAAAAGCTAGTACTGAATAGCTGATAGGTGCCATCATCGGCCTTTTGCCCAAAGGCTGAATATAAAGCCGCTAGCGTATTGCCCGAAACCTCAGCGTTGTACCTTACAACAGCATAGCTTCTTTTTTGGGTTGACTGATTGCTATAGGTAAGCCCATAGCTTGTTACCGTAATTAGTTCATTCTTGTAGCTATTTGCTAGGTAAGTATCGGCAATTCGATCAAGAAAATTATCATCAATGCTAAAAATATTAATTACGCTAACCTCGGCAGGAATAAAGGTGTGCGAAAAACGGTTTTCAGATCGCCAGCTGTAACCTATGTTAAACCCAGCAAGGGTTCTTGTATAGTCGGGCCGACGCTGATAGTTATACGACATTGAAAGCTGTGTGCGAGGGCTGTAGCGCTTAATAAACTCCTGCCCTGTAAATGGCCCAAGGAAACGAGGAAAGCTTAAACCAACCGAACCACCAACTTCTAACGAGTTAGTAAAAACATCCTCACCAGTGAGGAATTGAACCATCCCACGGAATTTCGTATCGAGCACCTCGGCTCCTTTAAATATGTTTTTATGCTGATAGCTTAAATTGCCCTCCATACCAATATCGGAAGCGGTGTTGGTTCCAACCAAATCGACCTGATAGCTTTGAAGCGTGTGAGGGGTTAGCTGAATATGGCAGTTGAGCTTACCCGTTGGAACGTTTCTCTCTCCTTCGTCATCACCAAATAGTAAAAAGTTCTCCTGTTGTCTGGCTTCCTGTTCGGCCTCTTCGTCGGGTCGAAAAAATACGTTAACCGCTCGGTAAAGCCGTAATGAGTTTAGGTTATCGCGAGTTTTTTGAACGGTACTCTCTGCGTAAATTTGCCCGGGTCGTAATAGGTTAGCATTGCTTACGGTTTTATACTTTATACCTGGCGATATGGAGTAGATAAATTTCTGGTTTTCGAACTCAACCGTATCGAGCAGCTTCTCTTCCTCGAGGTAGTAGTACTCAACCGGATCGTAGCCAGTATAAATATAAACGTTAGTTATTTCATACTTTCTGTATGGTTGAGGTACTTTATCACCAAATTCGGTTCGTGAAAACCTATTCCTAATAACTAAATCCAAGTCGACCCATTTTTTGCCAAGGCTAGTATCGGCAGTAAACGTTATGAAATCGCGTGAGAAAAGGAAGTAACCATCCTCCTTCAATCGCTTTTCAACCCTAACCCTTTCCTGCCTAAGCAAATCAACATCAAATCGTGCCCCTTTTGAAATTAGGCTGTTAGCTGTGTCGCTAAGCACAATAGCCCTAATTAAAGTATCTTCAATAACGTAGGTTACATTTTTAATCCTGTATGGTTTACCAATATTAACCTCGTAGCTAACTGTTGCTTTTCGCTTTCCCAAAATGGTTGTATCGCTAACAGTAGCTTCGTAAAAGCCTTTGCTTTTAACGTACCTTTCAAGATTACTCACGGTTTGGTTTGTTTGGAAAGTATCGAGCAGAACTGGTTCCTCGCCAATTGTTCGTAAAAGCTTGCTTAAGCCCTTTTCTTTGCCCTTGCGAGCCATGTTATACAATCGCAAATGGAGTCTAAAAAGCAGTACACGCTTATTGGGTTTTTGCCTTACATAATTTTGTAACTCCCCTTCTTTTATACCAGGTTTACGTTGGTCGGAATTTATTACTAGGTTAGCGTTATCGAGTAAATACTCGTTTTCGGGAACATTTTTAGTAATTCTACACGACGAAATAGTAAGAAGAGAAAGCGCCAAAAGCAGAATTGCGCTTCTGTTCAGTATTGATTTAAAGCTTAAGGCTCTTTTTAGCATTGACAAATAATCAGGAAAAAAGAAGTTTTTAAATACAGGCTGAAAGTTAGTAAAACCTTTTAAACCTTTGCAACATAAAGGCTGAAACATATAGCATAAAAAATGCCAAATACTCTCTTTTTTTTACCGTTTATCAAATTTGGTAAAATGTGTTATACATAAGGTCATATGCCTAAGTATGGGGTATACAACGAAAGAAATGAGCAAAACTGCATGCATTAGCTAGTTTTTTATTACGTTTGTACATAAACATATTCATATGCTCTCTGCAAATAGGATTAAGCAAATTCG
>CAZGQZ010000118.1:0-8179 GCA_964527985.1 uncultured Rikenellaceae bacterium
TCAAAAAGCAGTTGAGAGTACGCTTACCAAACAGGAAGCATAAAGATTACTTGTAATCAACAAAAAAGTCTCAACAAATAAGAATTAAATAATCTTCAATAGTTTGATTTTTTCTGCACAGAAATAATTTAAAAAGCTCCTTGAAAAAGGAGTTTTTTTTTGAAAAAAAGTTGAATAATTCTTTTCAAAAATTGCATGTTCTGGCTACTAAAAGTAAAGCAGAAGAAACTATTTTTCACATAACTAACCATAAACAACTAACTATGAAGAGATTATTTCTACTTTTCTCGTTGCTATTTTGTTTGTTTGTAACCGCCGCTGTTGCGCAGCAGGTTATTTACGTTGACAAGGATGCACTTGGAGCCAACGATGGATCGTCGTGGGAGAATGCCTACACCGATTTAAGCGTGGCCATTGATGCCGCAGAAAGCGGCAGTGAGCTTTGGGTGGCAGCTGGTGTTTACTACCCAACCAGCCAGCCGAACTACCCGGTTGGATCGCCCGACCCACAGTTCAATCACTTTACTCTTAAAAACGGAGTAACACTGTATGGAGGTTTTGCAGGTGATGAAACCAGCGTTGATCAACGCGACCTTACTGCCTACAAAACCGTGTTAAGTGGCGATATTGACCAGAACGATAATGTGGGCGAAAATGGTTATGTTACCAGCTATGCCGATGTTGTTGGAGATAATAGTTATAAACTGTTTTATTTCCCTAATGGAAGCACCATTGATACAACAGCCGTTTTAGATGGTTTTGTATTAGCAGGTGCTGTTGCCGATAACGATGTGTTTCCATACATGGGTGGAGCGGCTTTCCTTTGTCAGGATGCTTCGCCAAAAGTTGTGAACTGCGATTTTTATGGAAATTACGCCAAGGTTGATGGAGGGGCAATATGGATTGAGAGAAGTTCGATGATTATTGAAAGTTGTACATTCTCGGGAAACTATTCGGAAAATCATGCGGGTGCTGTTTGCTTTAACAACACCAGTGCAGCATTAAAGAATTGTACTTTTACCAATAATACTGCAAAATATGGAGGTGCTGTTTATATTGAGAAAGGCGATGAAACTTCGATTATTGAGGATTGTATATTTGATGGAAACACAACCCTTACGAGTGGGAATGGCGGCGGAATCTCAATTTCCAGTGCCAAAGTGTTTATGAAAAACACATCATTCACTAACAACTATGCCGATAGCTGGGGTGGTGGAGTTGTTTTTCACGGTTCATGTGATGTAGATATGGTAAATTGTGTTGTAAATGGGAATACTGCAGGTCAATGGGGCGGTGGAATAGGTTGCCATTCCGGATCAAACGATTTAACGGTTACAGTACGTATAACCAATACAAAAATTCAAGGAAACGAATGTGGGTTATACTACGGTGGCGGATTAGCCCTCTCAAAAAATACTGACTGTACATTAAACAACTCAATTGTATCAGGGAATAAGATACCAATTAAATCCACCAATTTGGGTGGTGGTGCGGTTACTGTGGAGAACGCCTCAACGCTTAATGCATACAACTGTACATTTATTGCAAATAATAATAAGGATGGATCCCTCAAAATGGCTGATTTTAGGGTTGTAACAAATTCTATAATTAACATATATAACAGCATTATTTGGGATTATGAAGGTGAATTTTACAAGGATGCAACCGGAACCGTTAATGTTTATAATTCCCGAAGCGTAGTATACGCTTCAGTAAATGGAAATAATGAAGATAACCCTTTGTTTATTACTAACCCTTGGGGTATTTCAGTCCCTTCAACTGAAGGCAATTTCAGTTTATGGGGCAACTCACCCGTAAACAACAAGGGATCAAATGCATACTTACCAAAGGATGTTTACGATTTAGATAACGATGGCAATACAACCGAAGTAATCCCCTTGGATTTAAACGGGAAACAACGTGTTTTTGCGGGAGTAGTTGATCAGGGTTGCTTTGAGCAGCAGTTCGAAACCGAATCGGGGAATAAAATATCGATTTCTGATAACCAGCGGGTGGTAATGGGTACAGGGGTTGCATTGAATGGTAGTGATTTTACCATTGAAATGTGGCTCTTCCCTCGTAAAGACGCTGCAGTGGCCCAGTGGCATAACATATGTGGAAATGATGATAATGGGATGAATGTACGCCCACCCTCACTTTACATCTTCCAGTACGACCGTATTCATTATGGATATTGTGATGCTGAATCAAACTGGAACTCAGGTGATACCGAAAAAGCGCTGAAAGTTGGTCAATGGAATCACATTGCCATGACATTTAATGACGCTACAAATACCATTACAATATTCGCTAATGGGAAAATGCTTGAAACTTTGGTGGGTGTTGGCGAAGTACTGTCAACTCCTTTAAAATATATAAACTACAGTAATAACCTAAGGGCATATATTGATGAGTTCAGGGTTTGGAAAGAAGAACGTACACTCGAAGAACTTGTTGCAAATATGAATAGAACCCTGTCGGGTAACGAAGAAAATTTGGAGTTATACTACTCGTTCGATCAGGTTACTAGTGGGGATATTGAAGATCAAGCAGGCAGTTACAACGGAACTCTAGTAAATAATCCGGGAATTTTTAACAGCGATGCTATTTTTACACCAGTACTGGAAAGCGTTACAAATGTAGGCATCGATAATTTTACCATTAATTGGCTCCCCATTCCCAATGCAATGGAGTATTATATTGATATTGCAACTGACGAAGATTTTAATAATACTGTAATTTTTGGCCAACCCACATCAGGAGCAACAACTTACACCGTAAACGGATTAAGCCGAGGAACTGTTTACTACTACAAGGTTACTGCTCGCACCAACAATGATGAGTGGGGACGCCAGTATGGACATACGGCTACTAAGCTTACACCTCCTGGTAACGCTTTTGAGTTCGATGGATCGACATATATTAATTCCAACGATGTATGTAAGTATGAGTTTAATGGAGCTACCATCGAAAGCTGGATAAATACAACCAATCTATACCAATCGATATGGGCTTGCAACAATTCCAATGGATTTAACAACTATATTCTTTTTTCCCAAACCGATGGACACCTTTTAGTTGCTCAGCAAACAGAAGGAGGAACTCCGCAAGATATTCACTTCGGAAATGCTGCTGTTATGTCAGAAGGATGGAATCATGTTGCTGTTACCATTGCTAACGATGCTAACCACACTGTAAAAATTTATGTAAACGGTGTTTATAAAGGTTCTGGAGTTGGGCTTGCAGATCCATTCCCTTATGGCTCTATGCTATCTCTTGGGCAGGAATTCGATAAATCAGGTGAAACATTCGTTCCCTCCGATTTCTATATTGGAAAAATGGATGAATTCCGTGTATGGAACAGAGAGCTCACTGAAGCTGAAATATCAGAAAATTTCAACAAAACACTTACCGGAACTGAGAACGGTTTGGTTACCTACTACAACTTCGACCTGCAAACCGGAACCAAGGTTGTTGACAATGCAAATGTTTTTGATGGTGAAGTAATTGGAAATGTTCAATGGATTGAGTCAACATTAGGTCTCGACGACTTTGTAGTAACTCCTTCTGCAATAACAACCTCTGGCTTTACTCTTAGTTGGTCTGAAATAAGTGGGGTAACCAGCTACACCATCGATGTTGCAACCGATGCACAGTTTACGGATGTGGTTGTTCACCAAGCAACAGATCAGTTAATCTACAATGTATCAGGGTTAACGCAAGGAACAAAGTACTACTTTAGGGTAACCACTTCGGAGGATCAGGTTTCCATGGTAAACTATGTTAATACATTCATGGAAATACCAGGCAACGCCCTTTGGCTCGATGGAATTGATGATTACGTGGAGGCCAACCAAATTACCGAAACTGGTAACAAGAATTATGCTACCATGGAGTGCTGGGCTTACGTTGACCCTACCGAAATCAATGGTCGGTTCCTTGCCATTAATACAGTTACCGGAGGTAATAAGTATTTGCTTTCGTACGAAAAGAATTTGGGCTACTGCCTGTTCGATCAGCAATCGAATGAGAACATCGCTTCATATGAATTCAGAAAAGGAAGTTGGGTTCATTTGGCTGTATCAATGGTTGCTAACGGAACCTGTAAATTTTACTTAAACGGACAGCTGGTTGGAACATCATCTAACGGTTATCCTCCAATTTTCTCAGGGAATCAAATTTCGTTTGGGCAAGAGTTTGATGGTACTAAAACGGGAGATTTTCTCAAGGGGGCAATAGATGAGGTGCGCTTTTGGAGCACCATTCGAACTCAAGAGGAAATACAGGAATTCATGCACAAAAAGTTAGTGGGCGATGAAAGTGGCCTGTTTGCTTACTATGACTTCGATCAAAACGAGGGGCAATTCGTTTATGAAAAGGTGAATGGTTTGGATGGAACCATAATCGGTTTGCCACAATGGGTGCAATCCAACGCCTTAATAACACCACTTGTTTACGAAATTTCCGATATAACG
This sequence comes from uncultured Rikenellaceae bacterium, assembly GCA_964527985.1. Taxonomy (GTDB): domain Bacteria; phylum Bacteroidota; class Bacteroidia; order Bacteroidales; family Tenuifilaceae; genus Perlabentimonas. Next base: position 4,476 of record CAZGQZ010000118.1, read on the forward strand.
CCGTCCTCGGCAACTTTTTCGTGGAATGCTATAGATGGGGCTACCGACTATAAAATTCAGGTTTCTACTGATATACGATTCCAGAATATTATTCAGGAAATTGCTTCCACATCCAATGCAACTACCTATCAAATAGTTGGTTTGAATGAAGCAACCGAGTACTTTGTTAGAGTAGCTTCCAACACAAATCGTTGGAGCGCTTGGAGTAGAATCGAAAACTTTGCTACGTTGTTGGTACCTCCTGGAAACGCCTACCATTTCGATGGAACAAACTACATCAGCATGGATGCTGTTACCAATGTTAACTATGTTAATGGGGCAACCATTGATTTGTGGGTGAATCCAGAGCAAAAAAGCAGTTCGTTAAGCAATAGTGACAGATCTATTATCTGGTCGAACAATACTTTAACTGGTGGAAATCATTACGTTTTAAACTATAATTCCATTGACAAAAAAATTGAGCTATGGGGTTCTTCAGTTAATTTCAACTTCGATTTAAATTATACTTGGAACCATATAGCAGTTGTAATTAGGAAAAATCAACCCTCTTATATCTATGTGAATGGGGAGCAGATGGCAACATTTACCGATTCAAAGGATCCCATGCTGTCTAATTCACGTTTTTCAATCGGACAGGAATGGGACGATGCCAATCCTACCGATTTTTATGTAGGACTTATTGATGAAGTGCGAATTTGGAATAAAGCGCTCACCCTTGAGGAGATAAAGTCGTACTACCATACAACTATTCCGGGCAACGAGCCGGGTCTTATTGCCTATTTCAACTTCGATGAAACCGAAGGAAGTTTTGTTTACGATGCAAGTAAAAACTATAGTGGAGAGGTAATTGGCAATACACTTCGCGATGAATCGAAGGCATTAATTACCCCATTTACCCTCGATGCAACGAATGTCAACGAAAATGGGTTTACTGCAAACTGGGAAACAATTCCCAATGCTACAAACTACTTCTTGCGAATAGCAACCGATCCGTTACTTACGCAATTTGTTGAAGGGTTGGATTCTATTGATGTTGGAAACGTTTTAACCTATAATGTTGAGGGTTTAACCGAAAACACGGTTTATTACTTCGGAGTAATGAGCCAAACCGATAGGTTTAGTGCGTGGTCGCCAGGTTCTAAAAGGACTGTAACGTTAGGTGGCACATCAGGATCCTTAAGCATCAACCTTTCTGGAGCTGATAATTATGTTGATATATCATCAACTCTGAGTAAGTTTGAAGGGAAAAATTCAGGAGCCATTTCTGGATGGTTCAAGGCAACACAGGCTGCTCGCTTAATTGAGGTTGTAAGTTCCGTTGGCGGCAACCATATCCGTGTTGATGTGGGTAGTGTTGGTAATTATGCACCCGACGAAAGTTTCTGGTTTCAGCTTAGCCGAGGAGGAACGCTGGTACTAAACTATGGTGTAAGAGAAGGGAAAGCGAAATACTTGGATAACCAATGGCACCATTTTGCTGTTGTTACTGGCGATGGTAACAACCGTATTCTTATCGATGGTGTTGAGAAAGAGGTTTATTTCCTAAACGGGAATTCTGGAACTCAGGAGTTTTCAGATATTAATAGTCCTACTCAAGCATTTTTTGGTAAGTTTTTTTCCTATAGCCTCGACGAATTGGCAATATATAAAAACCCTATTACCAACGAGGAAATAATTGACCGTGCTCACAGAAAACTTACAGGCAACGAGATAGGTTTAGTATCGTACTATACTTTCGACAACTCTAATGCAGCCGATAGTTCTGGTTTTGGTCGCGATGGACTGGTAGTTGGATCGGTATCGTACGAAAAGGCGAATGTTCTTACAATCCCATTTCTTTACGAAACAATTGCTGGGGTAACCATGGCCGATTTGAGTTGGGACCCAATACCCAACGCAACAAGTTACATGGTTGAGGTTGCTACCGATATTACTTTTCAGCATAAAGTGTTGTCGAATAAGGAGATTTCTGATAATACATTCAATATTAATGGGTTAGATAAAAATACGAAGTATTTCTTCCGTGTTAAGGCAAATGTTAGTGAAGAGTGGAGCGAGTTTTCTGGGCCTAGTGAATTCTTCACGCTTCCGGGTAAGTCAATCTACTTTGATGGCGTTGACGATTATTTAACAGCAAATGGAATTGCCAGTTACGCTTCAAACGAAGCTACTTTTGAATGTTGGGTAAAAGCCGACAACGATTGTGGCTGGGGAGCCATTTGGGCTAATAATCACGGCACTACTAACGTAAATCAATATGTGTTAGTATATAAGCGTGATGAAGAAATGTTAGTACTTTACACAATGGTAGATAATACGAATAGTTCTTATAAAGAATTCGAAATTCCTAATGTAAACCTAACTGGAGGATGGCATCATGTTGCAACTTCTATTATAAAAGATGCCCCTTCGTATATTTTTGTTGATGGTAAGCAGATTTTTGAGTTTACCCATACTTTGGCACCTATAGTTAGTAATTATCGGTTCTCTATTGGACAAGAATGGGATGGTCCAGATGCTAGTAATTTCTTTAAAGGCGAAATTGATGAGTTCCGTGTTTGGAATATTGCTCTAACGCAAGAGCAGGTAAGAGCCAACATGAACCTATCGGAACCTGAAGGAGCTAGCGAACACTACATTGCACACTTTACTTTCGATGAACTTCATACTGCCACAACCATTAAGGATTTGGCTAAACAGAACGATGCAACCCTGGTGGGCAGTCCAATTCTCGTAAACTCAAATGGTGTTATTAATCCAATTATTTTGGAGCCAGCAAACATCACCGCCGGAGAATTTACATTGAATTTGAATGACATAGCTTCGGCACAAAGCTACGAAGTGGTTATAGCATACGATCCTACTTTCGTTCCTCCATTAGCGTTGAATGAAAACTTAGGGAAGAATAGTAGCTACGTTGCCGATGGACTTTGCCCCGGAGTAAAATATTTTTACCGGGTTCGTGCTATCTACGATAGCAATACAATCAGCGATTGGTCGGCGGTTGATTCCGTTGAAACGGTAGCCAACGATGCAACCATTACCAACTTTACTGCATCGCAGGGCGATTACTCGCAGAAACTTAAGCTTAGCTGGGAATGTTCATACGATTACCTAGTAACCGATTTTGAAATTAAACGCCGAATTGCGGGTGATGATGAATTTGAATATTTGACAACTGTTGCCAACAGCGATGACCTCTACCAGTTTGTTGACGAAACGGCTCAGCCCGGAACATACTACGAGTATAGCATTCAGGGTTTGAGCTACTGCTACAATAACGACACGAATATTGAAATTAGCAACATTGGCTTCAACATTCCAACCCTCTCGCTATCGAAAGAAATTAACGATATAACCCTGCAGGCATACATTCGCCTCGATTGGAGTTACCATCCAAATTTTTGCAACAATGTTGAAATTAAGAGAACCAACACCGAAAGCGGAATTGTTCAGTTTTTCCAGGAAGTTTCCGATAGCCTGGTGTACCGCGATGGTGAAGTAACTCTTTGCACACCATACAGCTACCAGCTGATAGCCAAAACGGCCGACGTTGGCGATATTAACTCATTGCCAAAATCGTTTACCCTTGAAGAGGATATTTTTGAAGCCATCGACACGCTCGATGCTTCAAAAGGCTACTTCGACAGCAAAATTACGCTGAACTGGGTTTCGCATAAGCAAAACATAATTGACGAGTACCA
>CAZGQZ010000119.1:0-8118 GCA_964527985.1 uncultured Rikenellaceae bacterium
GCGAGCCAATTTCGAAACCCGATGCTTTGGCACAGCTTGCCGAACTGTTAGTAAGGGCTAAAAAGCAGAATGATAATATTCAATCGGTACAAGACCTTCAAAAACCTGCAACCGATGCAGCTAAAAAAGCACCTTTGCAAAAAAAGCCAAAGGCAACAAAAAATCTTAAAATTGGCGCCGACGCTCTTTCAAAGACAGTACAGGAAACCAAGAAACAGATAGAAGAGATTGATAGACAAATTGAGGACATAAAAAGCATGGAGTAATCAAGCGGTTACAAAAGCAAAACGAGGCAAGCTAAATTTAGCTTGCCTCGTTTTGCTTTTGTAGCGAGAGGCGGGCTTGAACCGCCGACCTCATGATTATGAATCATGCGCTCTAACCAGCTGAGCTACCTCGCCATCAATTTTGCGTGGCAAAAGTATAAAATATTTTTTAACCAACAAGCGTTATACCTTATAATTTGGCAGTAACAAATCATATCATCGAAACGTTTGCGTTAATGTTATTAACACTCAAACAGATGCTGTGTTAATAAAAAAAAGAGCATTTCTGTATGTTTAACCAAAATTAAGCTTATATTGCAGTAAGAGCAACATTCCATGGCCTCTCAGGTACATGGATAAATATGAAAGATTATGGAGAATGTTAATGTTAATAACAGGGTTGAGCTTGAGTTCACGTTTAAAACTACACCAAGTATACTTTACAATAGGCTAAGTACCCCATCTGGGCTGTCCGAATGGTTTGCCGATGATGTAAACCTCGATGGTGATATTTTTACATTTTTTTGGGATAATTCCGAAAGTCAGGCTGAACTTATTAGTCGAAAAGAGAATAAATACATACGATTTAGATGGATTGGCGATGATAGCGATGATGCCTATTTTGAATTCAGAATCTGCCCCGATGAGCTCACCGGAGGTGTTGCCCTTCACGTAACCGAACAGCTTCTCGATGACGATACCGATGATGCTGAGTCTCTTTGGAACTATCAGATTAATGAGCTAAAAAGGCATCTTGGCGTTTAACTTCCAGCCGCTAATTAGTCATTCTTTCGTAAAGCCTTCTCTCGGTTAAAAGCCTTGTTGAGGCTTTTTTTGTTTCTGTTGGTTTTAATCAGTTTATTTATGTTGCCAATTTGCATTTTTTAAGTGTAGATGGGCAAAAAAAATAATTACTTTTGCCATTGCACATTTGATTTTGCACGTTATACTGTTTGATGTGCATTATTGCGATTAAAGCATTTGTTTTCTGTTCGCTTATGAAAAGGCTCCACTGGTTTGTTTTAAAATCGTACTTAGGTCCACTATTCATGACATTCTTCATCGTCATGTTTATTCTGCTTATGCAGTTTCTGTGGAAGTATATAGATGATTTAGTTGGGAAGGGTCTTGAGGTTAAAGTAATCGTTGAGCTATTGGTTTACGCATCGGCGGGTTTGGTTCCTATGGCATTGCCCTTATCAACCCTGTTAGCTTCGCTAATGACGTTGGGTAACCTTGGCGAAAACAACGAACTGCTGGCCATGAAATCGGCTGGAATTTCGCTACCACGTATTATGCTGCCCTTAATTTTCATAACCATCCTAATTTCAGGAGGCGGATTCTTCTTCTCCAACAACGTGCTCCCGTATACAAACCTAAAGATGAGTACTTTGCTTTGGGATGTTAAGCAGCAGCGTCCCGATTTATCCATTAGGGTTGGCGTTTTTAACGACGATATTGAGGGTTATAGCATTAAGATTGCCAATCGCGATCAGCGAACAAATCTAATGGAGGATATTATTATTTATGATCACCGATCGAAAGAGGGAAACTTAGTTGTTACTGTGGCCGATTCCGGATACATGCATCTTACTAAGGACGAAAAGTACATGGTGGTAACCCTATACAGCGGCTACTCATACGAAGAGATGCTCGAATCACGTGCTGTCAGAAGGTCGAATAATCGCAAATTTCCCTCACGAAGAAACAAGTTCGAAGAACAGGTAGTGCTGCTCGAACTCGAAGGTTTTGGTCTTGAGCGAAGTAATGAGGATTTGTTTAAAAGCAGCTTTCATGCGCTTAACCTTCAGCAGCTGAGTCATGTTCAGGACTCTCTTGCAAATGAGATAACGAAAAGGCAACAAGCAGCTAAGGAGTCGTGGGTGCGAAGCACAGTTACGCAAAATCCGTTTAGCCTTACTCGCGACTCCATGGCCAAGGTAACCTTTACGCTCAATGCCGATTCGTTAATGGCCACATTTAGCGAAAAGCAGCAGCATGGAATTATCGAGCGTGCTCTGTCGAATGCGCGTTCGGCAAAAAATTCGGTAGCCTCTACAGCAAGCGATATTAAGAGCAGATCGAAGCACAAGGTGAGGCATACAATTGAGTGGCATCGAAAATTTGCCCTTTCGTTTGCTTGCTTTGTATTTTTCTTTATAGGTGCGCCTTTGGGTGCTATAATCCGTAAGGGCGGGTTGGGTATGCCTGTTGTGGTATCGGTACTGTTTTTTGTGGTTTACTACGTAATTTCGCTAAGTGGCGAAAAATTTGCTCGCGAGCTTATGTGGGATCCGCATGTGGGCATGTGGGTGTCGTCGTTCATTCTACTTCCATTGGGTGTTTTTCTCTCGTACAAAGCCACTGCCGATTCGGTAATAATGAATGCCGATTTTTACATTCAAGCAGTTAAAAAGTTTGTGGTTTTTCACGGTAAGGTAAAGTCGTATTTTAAGCGTAAGTAGATGAGGATACTCATGTTAGCGAATAAAGTACCCTACCCACCAAACGATGGGGGAGCCTTTGCAACGCTAAACATGGCAGTGGGACTAGCCGAATCGGGAGCAAAGGTTACGCTGCTTGCCATGTCAACGCCCAAGCATCCATCAACCGAAAACGATTTCCCTAAGGATATAAGAGATAAAATTGATGTTAAAACCGTTTTTGTTAACACCAATTTGTCGCCATTAAAAGCATTGGCAAATTTGATCTTTTCAAAACATGCCTATAATGCTCAACGTTTTATAAGTAGCCAATTTGCCAGGGCCATTCAGCATACTTTATTGCAGGATAAGTATGATATTGTTCAGCTTGAGGGGCTGTACCTATATCCATATGTCGATTTAATAAGGAAACATTTCGCAGGAAAAATTGCTCTCCGAGCACACAATGTGGAGCACGAAATTTGGGAGCGAAGTGCATCGATTCAGCAAAATCCGCTTAAAAAGTGGTATTTTACGCTTTTGTCCAAAAGGATTAAAAGAGCCGAAGTTAGCCTTTTGCAAAGTGTTGATATTCTTGTGCCAATTTCGCTGCGCGATGAGCAAATGCTTAAGCAGCTTGGTTTCGAGGGCGCTTCGTTAGCTTCTCCAACAGGTTTTTGCATTGGCAATGCTGTTGAGGTGAGCAACAATTTTGAATTTCCCTCGCTGTTTCATCTTGGTAGCCTCGATTGGATTCCCAACCAGGAGGGTATTTTCTGGTTTCTCGACAACTGCTGGCCACACGTGTTATCGTCGGTACCCAACGCTAAATTCTATCTGGCTGGGCGCAATGCCCCTAAGCATTTAATCGAGAAGGTTGCCGATTATACAAACGTTGTTTATGTTGGCGAGGTTGAAAACTCGGCCAATTTTATGCAATCAAAAGCGGTAATGGTAGTGCCTCTGCTCTCAGGAAGCGGAATGCGTATTAAAATTGTTGAGGGCATGGCATTGGGTAAGGCTATTGTAACCACCACTATTGGGGCCGAAGGAATTGCTGTTGAGGATGGTAAACATTTGGCTATTGCCGATACCCCTTTGCATTTTGCCAAAAGAGTGGTTGAATTGTTGTTGAGTAAATTACAAGTTGATGAAATGGGGCAAAAAGCAAAGCAATTTTCTGACTTAAATCTCAATAATTCCCTAATTGCGGCTAAACTTTATAGGTTTTATCTTAACCAATTATCATCATAAATTATTAATTATGCGGATAAAAGGTTAGCCAATTCTTTTTTTATATTTTTGCCCAAAATAAAATAGGTAAAGTGACTGTTGTCTTTTTCATCTCAATTCTACTCGTTTTTCACTCGTATATAATGTATCCGTTCATACTATGGGTATTTGCTCGAAACAAAAAACCACCCTTTGAACAGTATGTTAAAAGCGAAGATTTACCCACAGTTTCAGTTATAATGGCCGCACATAACGAGGAACTGGTGATTGAAAGGAAAATTAAGAGCTTGCTTAATACCACTTACCCAATTGATAAGATTGAGGTTCTTATAGGCTCGGACTGTTCCACAGATGCAACAAATGAAATTGTTGATAAAGCAGCTTCGGTACACAGCAATATTAGATTTTTTAAGTATACAAATCGTCAAGGGAAAGTTGGCGTTATGAATCAATTAGTTGACTTAGCCAAGGGGGAGATAATTATTTCTACAGATGCTAATGTTTTTCTTTCTCCACATACGCTATTTCATCTAGTAAAATACTTTGCTTGCAAAAGGATAGGACTTGTTGATACCCGCATGACAAATTCTGGTTTAAAGCCTGAAGGCATATCCACACAGGAAAGCGCTTATATAACGCATGAAGCTGTTGTGAAATATCGAGAGGGATTACTTTGGGGAGGAATGATTGGCCCGTTTGGCGGCTGCTATGCTATACGCAAAGAATGCTATTGTAAACCACCGCTAAACTCCTTAGTTGATGATTTCTACATCAATATGAAAGTGCTAGAGCAGGGCATGAATACTATTAACAGTAAAAATGCTGTTGTGGTTGAGGATGTTTCAAATAGCCTTAAGGAAGAGTTTAGACGAAAAGTGCGAATTTCAACGGGTAATTTTCAGAACTTGGGCCGATTTGCTCACATGCTTTGGCCTCCATATAAACCTATTGCTTTTGCGTTTCTTTCACATAAGGTAATAAGGTGGTTGGGCCCAATTCTTATTATGCTCAGCTTTGCAAGTAGCGCAATTTTAGCAAAGCAGCATACTTTCTTTTTTGTAGCATTTGTAGCTCATGTAATAGTGTTACTTTTGCCCTTGGTGGATCAGTTATTCAAACTTTTAAAAATCAATATACAAGTTTTACGTTTTATAACCCATTTTCTGAGTATGAACATTGCCCTTTTTGTAGGGCTTTTAAAATATTTTAAAGGAGTTAAAAGCAATGTGTGGCAACCAACCCAACGAAATCAGTAAGCTCAATACCATTGAGGAGGCGCTAACCGACCTTAAGGAAGGGAAAATTATCATTGTAGTTGATGATGAAGACAGAGAGAATGAAGGCGATTTTATAGCCGCTGCCGAGCTTATCACCCCCGAAATTGTGAATTTTATGGCCAAGTACGGCCGTGGGCTTATTTGTGCTCCGTTGTCGGAAGAGCGCTGCCAAGAGCTCGAACTCGAGCTAATGGTTGGCAATAACACCGCCTTGCACCAAACGCCTTTTACCGTATCGGTCGATTTAATTGGCCAAGGCTGTACAACCGGAATATCGGCTTCCGATAGGGCAAAAACAATTAAAGCGCTTGTCGACCCCGATGCCAAGCCTGAGGATTTGGCTCGTCCGGGTCACATATTCCCACTAAAAGCCCGAGAGAAAGGTGTGCTCCGACGTGCAGGCCATACCGAGGCGGTTGTCGATTTAACCCGTTTAGCCGGTCTAAAACCAGGAGGTGCACTTGTTGAAATAATGAATGAGGATGGTACCATGGCTCGTCTGCCTGAGCTGTTCGAAATTGCAAAACGTTTCAACCTCAAAATCATTTCCATACAAGATTTAATAGCCTACAGGCTTAAGTTCGAGAGCCTAATTGAGATGGGGCAACGGGTTAAGCTACCTACCGATCATGGAATGTTCGAGGCAGTTGCCTTTAGGCAAAAAGCACAGAACGTTGAGCATATTGCACTGGTAAAAGGAACCTGGGAGCCCGATGAGCCCGTGCTGGTTCGCGTGCACTCATCGTGTGTTACGGGCGATATTTTCCATTCGCAACGATGCGATTGTGGAACACAGCTTCAGCTTGCCATGGAGCTCATTGAACGCGAAGGGAAGGGCGTTCTGGTTTACATGAACCAAGAGGGAAGAGGTATTGGCCTGTTCAATAAAATTCATGCTTACAAGCTGCAAGAGGAGGGAATGGATACCGTTGATGCAAATATTGAGCTAGGTTTTCAGCCCGACGAACGCGAGTACGGTGTTGGTGCAAGTATTATCCGTGAGCTTGGCGTACGCAAAATGAGGTTGTTAACCAACAATCCGGTTAAACGAAGAGGCCTCGAAGGTTATGGCTTAGAGGTTGTTGAGAATATTCCCCTTGAGGTACCTCCTCGTAAGGAGAACGAATTTTACATGCGGACTAAGCGCGATAGGATGGGACACAAACTTGTGCTATTGCCCGATCCACCTAAGTCTGATAATAAATCGGAGAAATAGTATCCTGTGATGCATAGTTTACAAGGTTTGCGAATTGTGTATATGGGTACTCCCCATTTTGCCGTTGAACCGCTAAAGGCTCTTTTAGCCCATTCGGCAAGCGTTGTTGGGGTTGTTACTGCGCCCGACAAACCTGCGGGCAGAGGGCAGCGCATATCGCAATCGCCAGTAAAGCAATTTGCACAGGAGCAAAACCTGAATACGCTGCAGCCCAATAATTTAAAGGATGAGCTTTTTATCGATAGCCTCAAAGCCCTTAATGCCGATTTGTTTATTGTGGTTGCTTTTCGGATGCTTCCAAAGGCGGTTTGGAGTTTACCTCGGCTAGGTACATTTAACCTGCACGCTTCGCTGCTGCCTCAATACCGTGGTGCTGCACCAATAAATTGGGCCATAATAAATGGTGAGAGTAAAAGTGGTGTTACCACTTTCCTAATCGATGAACAGATTGATACAGGTGGTATTTTGCTTCAACGCGAAGTTGGAATTAGCCCAGATGACACAGCGGGCGAGCTACACGATATGCTAATGGTTGTTGGCGCCAAGTTGGTTGTCGAAACTGCTCACAGTTTATTCGCTGGCACTATAAGGCCTATTGATCAAAGTAAGTTTATTAGCGCCAATGAGCTTAAGCCAGCCCCTAAGCTTTTTAAGGATAGCACACGAATTTGCTGGTCGGATTCGGCGCAGGTTGTTCATAATTTTATTCGCGGTTTAAGCCCTTATCCTGCTGCATGGACAGAGGTTATTGGTAGTGACGACAAGGTTACATCGGCTAAAATACTAAGGGCAAAGGTTGCCGATACTAACGACAGCAATGAGCCCGTTGGATCAACAAAAACCGATGGTAAATCCTATTTACGAGTAAAGTGTGGCTCTGGCCATATTGATATACTACAAATTCAGCTTTCGGGTAAAAAGGCACTTCCCATTGACGATTTTCTAAAGGGATTTAGGAATATTGAGGCCTATAGATTTATTTAGCTTGATGAACTATTTCGCTTAAGGCTATTCATTTTTAGGTTTTCTTCCACGTAAAAATATTTTTTCGCCAGCAACGGGCTCTTCACCTTCTTGCATTCTGTTTCGGCGATATAACCATTTTAGCCTAACACCATACATTTGAGCAATTTCGTACATGGTTTCGCCTTCTTCAGCAATATGCAACGGATGGTTAACCTCGGCTTTCCGGCGCTTGGGTTGTATAAAAAGCTCCTGGCCTTCGTCCAGTTTTGCTCCTCGTTCAATTTCGTTGTACTTTGCTAGCTGCCATGGCATTAGTTCAAGTTCGCGAGTTAGCTCCTCGTAGGTGTCGCCTTTTTCAACAATAATGTATTTTATTCTATTTTTCATGTACAGCTTGCGCTGATTGAATATGTCAATGGAGAAGTTCTCCGGATCAACCTCTTCGCCCATCCCTTTTGTTGGCGATTCAATACTGATGTCAACGCCAGTGTCGAGCGTGTAAAGTTTATACTCTTCGATAATCCGAATTAGCTTTTGCGGATACTGCGGATCGGTTGCGTAGCCAGCCTTTTTTAGACCACGTGCCCATCCCTTATAATCGGTTGGGTTGAGGTCGAACAGGAAAGCATACCTTCTAGCTCCTCTTAAAAATTCAGAGTGATCATGATAGGATTTTTCAGGACTGCGGTATTTCCTAAAGCATTCGCCTTTAGCATCGTCATCGTGGTAAATGCGTG
>CAZGQZ010000120.1:0-8098 GCA_964527985.1 uncultured Rikenellaceae bacterium
TCACAACCTGATCGGTTCCGTAGTAATATCGCCAAACGCTAACGGTTTTTGTGGGTGAGCCAGCAATTTGGATAACCTCAGTAGTATCCATGCCTACTTTTACTCTCTCTAAGAGTTTATGGTAATTTTTTGCATGAACCGTTAACGGATTTGCAAGATGAAGAAGGCTAAGAATAACTCCTGTTAGCAAAGGCGTTCTAAGGAAATGCATTAGCTTATTCATAAGGCACAGGATTAAGAAACGCAAATTAGAGAAAAAAGGTTTAACTGCCAAATACGCCTATTTGTACTATTCGTTTAGTATTTCTCGCAAAAGTCTTCCTTGCTCTTCGTATCCTTTTTTACCTAAAAGAGCAAACATGTTCTTTTTGTATGCTTCAACGCCTGGCTGGTCAAATGGGTTAACATCAATATAGTATCCGCTTAGCGCACAGGCTTTTTCAAAGAAATACATTAGGTAGCCAATCCAAAACTCGCTAATCTCAGGAATTTCAATGTTCATGTTTGGCACTTTGCCATCGAGGTGAGCAAGGGTGGTACCCAGCTGAGCCATACGGTTTACCTCCGATAGTCTTTTGCCTGCTATGTAGTTTAGCTCATCGAGGTTTTCGCTATCGGTTGGTATGGTTAAGCTTTTCGTTGTTTTGGCAACAGAAATAACTGTCTCGAAAATAAAGCGTTGTCCTTCTTGGATGTACTGTCCAAGCGAGTGTAAGTCAGTAGTGAAATCAACGCCAGCAGGAAAAATTCCCTTGTTCTCTTTACCTTCGCTCTCACCGTAAAGCTGCTTCCACCACTCAGTTAGATAGTGTAGCTTTGGTGTGTAGTTCACCATAATTTCAACGTTGAAACCGTTTTTGTATAGAGCATTTCGAGCCGCAGCGTACTGGCAGGCAATATTTTCGTTAAATGGGATATGTTCAGCAGTTTGCTCTTCAGCCTGCATAGCACCCTTAACTAGCTGCTCTATGTTATATCCTGCAATGGCAATTGGAAGTAAACCTACGGGGGTTAGAACCGAATATCGGCCACCTACATCGTTGGGTATGGTAAATGTTCTATAGCCTTCTTGGGTTGATAGCTGTCTCAATGCTCCTTTGCTGGCATCGGTAATGGCTACAATACGCTTTGTTGCCTCTTCCTTTCCAACTTTTGCTTCGAGGTGCTGCTTAAGCAGCCTAAAGGCTATTGCGGGTTCGGTTGTTGTGCCCGATTTTGAAATAACCACAATGGAGTAGGAGCGGTTATCGAGTAGCTCGAGTAGGTCATGGTGGTAGTCTTCGCATATGTTATGCCCTGCAAAAACAATTTGAGGTGCACTTAGTGGCATAAGCCCTGCAAACGAATGGTTTAACGCTTCGAGAACGGCTTTTGCTCCCAAATACGAGCCGCCAATGCCAACAACTACAACAACCTCGCTTTTTTGGCGGAGCTCGCTGGCACAATTCTCAATCTCACGAAGCTCATCCTCTTTTATAGATGATGGGAGGTTAAGCCAGCCCAGGTAGTTTTTTCCTTTACCAATTTTGCTATGCAGCACTTTGAGGTTTTGTTCAAAAGCTGATTGCATAGCCTGAATTTGTTCTTGAGTGGCAAATTCAAAAATATCCTCAATGTTTACTTTAACTGTGCTCATATGCTAATTTTTTTATAGTGTTATCGTAGTTTTTCGGTTAGTATTTTCATTTCAACAGCGGGGGCTATTCCTTCGTAAAGGATGTTGTATACGGCTTGGGTAATGGGCATTTTTACACCATGTTTCTGGTTTATTTCATGAATGCATTGCGTTGCGTAGTAACCCTCGGCAACCATGTTCATTTCAAGCATTGTTGCTTTAACTGTATAGCCTTTGCCTATCATGGTGCCGAATAGCCTATTTCGGCTAAACTGTGAGTAGCTAGTAACTAGTAGGTCGCCCAGGTAAGCCGATGTGTTTGTTTTGCGCTTGCTCGGGTACGTTTTATCCAAAAAGCGCTTAATCTCGCGCTGGGCATTGCTAACCAAAACGGCCAAAAAGTTATCGCCATAGCCTAAGCCGTGCGCTATACCAGTTGCCATGGCAAAAATATTTTTTAGCACAGCGCTATATTCTGTTCCGTAAATATCAGTACCGGTGGTAGTTTTTATGTAGTACGATTCGAAGTATGATGCTATATACTTAGCAATGCCTTGTTCTTTGCATGAGAAGGTAAGGTACGATAATCGGGAAAGGGCAACCTCTTCGGCATGGCAAGGACCGCTTATAACCCCAATATTGTCGAAGGGTACATTGTAATGCTGATTGAAATACTCTGCAACGGTAATGTTATCGTGGGGGATAATGCCTTTAATGGCAGTTACAATAAACTTGTTTTTGAGGTCGAGGTTTAGGGGTTCGAGCCAAATTTTCAGGAACGCCGAGGGCACAACAAAAACAACAATATCCGATTTTTCAATTGTTTCGTTAATGTCGTTACTGATTGTAAGGCGGCTATTATCGAAATTAACCGAGCTAAGGTAGTTAGGATTGTTTCGGTGAAGCTTAATGTTATCAATAATTTCCTGTTCGCGAATGTACCAGTTAAGGTTTTCTTGGTTTTCGTGAAGAATTTTGGCAATTGCAGTTGCCCAACTTCCACTGCCTATTACACCAATTGTTTTTTTTACCTCCATTTCAAAATATGTTATTTTTTCCGACCAATGCTGATCGAAAAGTACATTTATACATGAATTAGCAGCATGCTACGCGGAATGGTTAAGAAGTGGAAACGGAACTTTTTACTATACCAATTCATAGCCAGCAGCATAGCTTAAAACTAAAATAGTTATGAAACAGCTAAGGTAGAGAATATTTTTTTAGAATGTATTTAGCTGAGGCAACAGAAAAAAATGCACACGTTTGTTGGGTGAAGTTTTTATGAATAAAGGATTATTGCCTTTAATAGAAAAGGGGGCCGAAGGCCCCCTTGCGCTATCCGAACCAAAATTTCAAGCTATGATAAGAAGGTCCGGTGGTCATGCTGCAAAGGTATACAATTAAATTAAGTAATGTGACTTTTGGCTTCTCTTTTTAAGGGCTAAGTTGTTTTTACAATAGTAATAGCAATTTCGCGAGTTTCTCTTGGTCCGTCGAACTCGCACAGGAAGATATTTTGCCAAGTTGATAGCCCCAATTTACCATCAGCTATCGGAATGGTTTCCTGTGGGCCAATAATACTCGCTTTCAGGTGTGAGTCGCCATTGCCATCCTGTTGGTCGTGAAGCCAAACACCTTTTGGTATTAGCTTGCCCATTAGGTTTACAACATCGGTTTGAACCGATTCATCCCAGTTCTCCTGAATCATTATAGCGGCGGTTGCCCCGCGTACGTATACGTTAACTAGTCCTTCATCAATTCTCGCATTTGCAACAATGCTTTCAACTTGTGGAGTTATATCGTACAGGGCTTCCCTTGAGGTAGTTTTTACCGAGATGATTGTTTGCATACTAGTGTTTTTTTCAAAGATATGATTATTAGGGAAAATGGTGTAGGATCGTACGCAAAGTTTAGTCCTCCTTATACTCTAGGATATCGCCTGGTTGACAATCCAATTCTTTGCAAATGGCCTCAAGTGTTGAGAATCGTATCGCCTTAGCTTTCCCTTTTTTTAGTATCGATAGGTTTGCCATGGTTATGTCAACTCGTTGCGACAGTTCAGTTAGCATCATCTTGCGCTTGGCAAGCATTACGTCGAGGTTTACTATTATTGCCATAACTATACGGTTAGCTTGTTTTCTTCTTCAATTTCAGCACCCTTCTCAAGGATATGCGATAGCACCCAGATAAATAGAGAGAATAGAAGTAAAGTTCCAAATGATCCGTGAGTATAGCTAAACTCTAAGCCATCGAATGAAAGCTTAGGTAGGGTGTATAAGTTAAAAGTTGACACCATTGCTTGCATGTAAACCCAAATGC
Organism: uncultured Rikenellaceae bacterium; assembly: GCA_964527985.1. Taxonomy (GTDB): domain Bacteria; phylum Bacteroidota; class Bacteroidia; order Bacteroidales; family Tenuifilaceae; genus Perlabentimonas. The sequence continues at coordinate 3,935 of CAZGQZ010000120.1, forward strand.
CAGCGATGACATACGCTATTCGCTTGAAATGTTTAATGTTTACCGGATCGAAGGCATTGCCCAATTTTACCTTTTTAGTAAACCCCTTAAATAGCCAGAGTATGTAGAGCAAAGCCCCTAAAACTGGCAAAATGCAAAGCGAAAGCACAATGGAAAATGTGCGAGGTGCATTTTGAAAAAGAATAGTACCACTTGCCTCTTCTATTGTAATTGCTGATACAGAATTACTGAACGCAAAGCTACCCTTCTCCATAACATTAAACTTGATGGGGAGGTCAATTCCTACATTAGGCGAATCGGGAGTTAACCCAAGGGCATTAATAATAACAAAAATGAAGAATATTGCAGACACGCTGGCAAGGAACCAAAAGAAAAACCGCGATAGACCATCAATTAGCCTAAGGCTGAAAGGTGAATTTTGTGTTTTCATAGTATTATTGGTTAAAGTTTTATATTGCAAATGTAATACTATTATTTTTATAAACAACAAAAATATATCGAAAAACAATAAAAAAGTAAAATAAAACAATAATTGTGTAAGTGAATTAAGCAAAAGATGAGCAAGGGTATCTTTTATAAAAAAAAGCGTTGAAGGGTAAACCTCAACGCTTTTGGTAAGCTAGTAGTTAGTTTAATATGTTCTACTCTTCAACCCATTTTGCAACTTCTTCCATGGTTGGATTTGCAAGCCCCAGCTTATTTTTTTTGTTGTATCCACATAGGTCGTTGAATAGCTTTCCGGCTTTCATGCTTTTGAGCGAAGCAACCGTTAAGTGTCCCATTTTTTCGAGCACTGAAACCCATTCGACAGGAACGCCTGCCTTGGCAAAAACCTCAACAGAATCCTTACGGGTTTTGGGTTCGGGTTTCATTTGTGGGAAGAGGAGCACATCCTGAATCGATGGTTGATTGGTCATAAACATGGTTAGCCGGTCAATCCCAATTCCCATGCCCGAGCAGGTAGGCATGCCATATTCGAGTGCACGAACAAAATCGTGATCGATAAACATGGCCTCATCGTCGCCTTTTTCGCTAAGCTTCAGCTGATCTTGAAAACGTTCAAGCTGATCAATTGGATCGTTAAGCTCGCTGTAGGCGTTGCAAAGTTCCTTACCGTTTACCATTAGCTCGAAACGTTCTGTTAGTTCAGGGTTGCTGCGGTGACGCTTACACAGGGGCGACATCTCAATGGGGTAATCCATAATAAAAGTTGGCTGAATGAAGTGGTGCTCACATTTCTCGCCAAAAATTTCATCAATAAGCTTTCCCTTGCCCATAGTGTCGTCAACCTCTATGTCAAGGTTTTTACAAATTTCGCGCAGCTCATCTTCCGATTTTCCGCTAATATCAACTCCAGCATACTCTTTTATGGCATCGGTCATGGTAACTCGGCGGAAGGGGCGCTTAAAATCAATTTCCTTGTCGCCAACCGTAACCTGCGTTTTACCATGTAGGGCAAGGGCTACCCGTTCAATCATTTCCTCGGTAAAATCCATCATCCAGAAGTAGTCCTTGTAAGCCACGTAAATTTCCATTACCGTAAATTCGGGGTTGTGGGTACGGTCCATTCCCTCGTTGCGGAAATCTTTTGCAAACTCGTAAACCCCATCGAATCCGCCAACAATAAGCCTTTTTAAGTATAGTTCGTTGGCAATACGGAGGTATAGCGGCATATCCAGCGCATTGTGGTGCGTAACAAAGGGACGTGCTGCAGCACCACCTGGAATTGGTTGCAGAATTGGCGTTTCAACTTCAAGGTATCCCTTCGAGTTAAAGAAATCGCGCATGGTGTTAATAATTTTATTGCGCTTAATAAATGTATCGCGTACTTGGGGGTTAACCACTAGGTCGACGTAGCGTTGGCGGTATCGTTGCTCGGGATCGGAAAAGGCATCGAAAACCTGCCCATCTTTTTCCTTAACAATTGGGAGTGGTTTTATCGATTTTGAAAGTATGGTAAGCTCATGGGTATGTACCGATATTTCGCCCATTTGGGTTTTAAACGCATGGCCCTTAATGCCAACTATATCGCCAATGTCGAGTAGCTTTTTAAATACCGTATTGTAAAGCGTTTTATCGTCATCGGGGCAAATATCATCTCTGCGGATGTATACCTGAACCTTTCCCTTCTCATCTTGAATTACAAAAAACGATGCGTTGCCCATAATTCGTCGGGTCATAATACGACCAGCAATGCAAACCTCGGTTTTATCATTGCTAAGCGCATCAAAATTGTTTATTATATCTTGCGATGAGTGGCTTACTGGATACTCGGCCGCAGGGTAGGGGTCAATCCCCAACTTGCGTAGCTCGGCAAGCGATTCTCTCCGAAGCTGTTCTTGTTCGCTTAGTTCAAACATATTGATTTTAGTATTGAAAATTTGGTTGCAAAGATAGCTAATTTTTTAGGGTGTAAAACTCAATACTTCATAATATTAGCGTGCCCGTAAAACAGAACCTGTAAGGAGTTGGGGTATTTATACAAGTGCGCAATTTTACAATGTGAATAAATTGCAAAACAATACCAATTCATTTTAGTACCTTTGTAGAATGATTTTACATAACGAGCTGTATTTGGCAAATGAGCTATAACGAAGAGAGAAAATTTGAGCGCAAACCTTCGTGGTTAAAAATAAAGCTTCCTTCGGGCGAAGGGTATGCAAAGGTAAACAAGGTAGTTAAAGAGCACGGATTGCATACCATTTGCTCAAGCGGAATGTGTCCTAACATTGGTGAGTGTTGGGGTAATGGTACGGCTACGTTTATGATTTTAGGCGATATTTGTACACGCTCGTGTCGCTTTTGTGCAACCGCTTCTGGCAAACCAGCACCTGCCGATCCCAACGAACCCAAAAGAGTTGCTGAGTCGGTTTGTTTAATGAAACTTAAGCATTGTGTTATAACCTCGGTTACGCGCGACGATTTGCCCGACGAAGGAGCTCAAATTTGGCACGATACCATTGCAGAGGTTAAGCGGGTTAATCCGCATACGAAGGTTGAGGTTTTAATTCCCGATTTCAACAACAGCCAGCAATTGCTCGATATTGTGCTTGCTGCAAACCCCGATATTGTTGCTCACAACCTTGAAACGGTTGAGCGCTTAACCCCATCAGTACGTTCGCGGGCTAAGTATAGCAAAAGCCTTAGCGTAATTGCATATATTGCTCAAAAAGGGTATCTTGCAAAGTCGGGGCTAATGGTGGGTTTAGGCGAAAACCCTTGCGAGGTTGAGCAGGCTTTGGATGATTTAGCCCGAGTTGGATGCAAGGCGGTTACAATTGGCCAGTACTTACAACCCAGGGTCGATAACCTTTCAGTAAAGGAATATGTTACCCCCGAAATGTTTGATCAATATAAAAGCGCTGCCATTCATAAAGGGATAAAATTTGTTGAGAGTGGGCCATTGGTTCGGTCGTCGTATCATGCCGAAGAAGCAGCAAAAGGTGCCAGCATTTAGGAGGGGCCTTATAATACCAAATAATGAAAAAAATATATCGACATATAAATGCAAACCGTAAAATTCCAGAACCTTGGCTTAGTTGACTACAAAAAGGCTTGGGATTATCAGGAGCAGCTTTTTAACGAGGTTGTATCCAATAGGGCTTTGGCTAAGCTACCCCATTCGGGCTATTTGCTTTTTTGTGAGCACCCCCATGTTTACACGTTAGGTAAAAGCGGACAGAATACCAATCTGCTCATTAGCGATGATGTGCTTAAGCGCATTGGTGCGACTTATTATCACATAAATAGGGGTGGCGATATTACCTACCATGGTCCAGGGCAAATTGTTGCGTACCCCATTTTCGATTTAGAAGCACTAAAGATCAACCTTAAAGAGTACATTCATTTGCTCGAGGAGGTGGTAATTAGAACGTTAGTCCATTTTGACATTAACGCTTCGCGACTCGATGGTGCAACTGGTGTGTGGCTCGATGTTGGTGTAAAAGGGAAAGAACGTAAAGTTTGCGCAATAGGTGTTAGGGCAAGCCGTTTTGTAACCATGCACGGTTTGGCATTTAACGTTAATACCGATTTAAACTATTTTAGCTACATAAACCCTTGCGGGTTTGTTGATAAGGGTGTTACATCAATGCAAAAGGAGCTAGGTGGGGAGATTAATTTTAGTGAGGTTGAAAAAGTGATGGAGAATAAATTTGCAGAAGT
>CAZGQZ010000121.1:0-1765 GCA_964527985.1 uncultured Rikenellaceae bacterium
GATTAAGAAATGGAACATCGTGCTCAAAGCCCCAGGGTTCGGTTTCGTATATATCCGACTGGCTTACAATACAACCAATTGTATTACGAACCTGTTTAGCGGTTTCAGCGATTAACGCTTCTCTATCGCCTAAATTTCCGCCAATAATTAAGAATACCCTGTGCATGGTTTTAAATAAAGATTACTGATATTTGGGAAACCGCAAAGTTTGGGTAAATATTCCAATAAATCAACCCGCAGCTTAAACTTTTTTTATACTTTTATTTCGCAAAAATTGAATTACACACCTAAAAATTACAAATATGAAAGACTTTTTTAAGTACATGTTTGCCACCATTGCTGGCATAATTATCACTAGCATAATTATGCTACTTATATTCTTCGGTATAATTGGAGCAATGGTTGCTAAATCGGATCAGGCTGTCGATGTTAAGGACAATTCGCTGCTTGTAATAAAGCTCGATCAGCAAATTGTTGACAGAGGAACTGACAACCCCATGGGAAACTTCAATTTTATGAGCCTTAAACCAGTTCCTCAAATGGGGCTCAATGATATTTTAAAAGCAATTGACAATGCTGCTGACGATGATAAAATTCGAGGCATTTACATCGAAACCGAAGGCATTCCTGCAGGAGCAGCCACTTTGGAGGAGATTAGAGCCTCTCTCGAAAAATTTAAAGAATCGGGCAAATTCATCATCAGCTACAGCAACGTATACAGCCAAAAAAGCTACTACCTAGCAAGTGTATCCGATAAGATATTGTTAAACCCCGAGGGCATGGTTGAATGGGTTGGCCTTCGAAGCGAAATCATGTTCTTTAAAGGAGCTCTCGAAAAGCTTGGCGTTGAAGCGCAAATACTCCGCCATGGCAAGTTCAAATCGGCTGTTGAACCCTTTATGTACGATAAGATGAGCCCCGAAAACAGGGAGCAAATACTTACCTACACCGGATCGATTTGGAACCACTGGGTTGAGGGCATTAGCAAAACGCGTAACATATCCGCCGAGCAGCTAAACCAATTTGCCGACGACCTTACCATTCGTAACGCCAAAACTGCATTGGATAATGGCATTGTTGATAGCCTTGTTTACAAGGATCAGGTTATAAACATGCTTAAAGAGCTAACCGACACCAAACCTAAAAAGGACATTAACTCGGTTAGCCTAGCCCAGTACACAAAGGTTAACCCTAAGCGCAAGCACAAAGGTTTTATTAAGGAGAAAATTGCCGTTGTTTACGCATCGGGCGAAATTGTTATGGGCGACGGTAACGAAGGAGCCGTTGCTGGCGAACGCTTCGGTAGGGCCATCCGCGAAGCTCGTCGCGATAGCACGGTAAAAGCCATTGTACTTCGAATTAACTCACCGGGCGGAAGCGCTCTTGCCTCGGAGGTTATTTGGCGCGAAGTTAAGCTCGCCACCGAAATTAAACCCGTTATCGTTTCAATGGGCGATGTAGCCGCCTCGGGCGGATACTACATTGCGGCTCCAGCCGACTATATTATTGCAAGCCCAACAACCATTACCGGCTCAATTGGCGTATTTGGCATGATGCCTAACGTAAAAGAGGGTATGAATAAAAAATTGGGCATTACCGTTGATGTGGCTAAAACCAATAGGAATTCCGATTTTGGTTCACTCTTCAGACCTATGACTGCCGAAGAGAGGGCTATTGGCCAGCTAAGCGTTGAAGAGGTTTACAAAACATTTATTGGCCACGTTGCCGAAGGTCGTGAAACCACCGTTGAAAAGGTAGATGAAAT
>CAZGQZ010000121.1:1865-3785 GCA_964527985.1 uncultured Rikenellaceae bacterium
TCAAATGCTTAAACACCTACTTTGGCCATTTGCACTGCTTTACGGTTTTGCTGTAAAGCTACGTAATGCATTGTTCAACATTGGTGTATTAAAATCAACTTTCTTTAGCAGAACCATATGCGTTGGCAACCTCACCGTTGGAGGAACTGGAAAAACCCCACACACCGAGTATTTAATAAACCTTATTAAACCTCATACAAGCGTAGCCCTACTTAGCCGCGGCTATAAAAGGAAAAGCAAAGGCTTTGTACTTGCCAACCAAAACAGCAGCGCATCAGCCATTGGCGATGAACCCTACCAAATTTTCTCAAAATTCCCAAGTATTGCCGTTGCTGTTGACGGAAATAGGGTAAACGGGATTGAAACGCTTAGGAGGATTAAACCCCAATTCGATATTATCGTTCTCGACGATGCATTTCAGCACCGATACGCAAAAGCCGAACTAAACATCTTGCTTACCGATTACAGTAATTTAATTCACTCCGATTTCTTTTTGCCCGTTGGTAAGCTTCGCGATAGCTTTACCGAACGTAAAAGAGCCAACATGGTTGTTGTAACCAAATGTCCGACTATGTTATCTGAAAAGGAAAAACAAAAAATTAGGAAAAACCTAAAACTTCATACTTGTCAAAAATTGTTTTTCTCCACCTTAACCTATGGCAGTATTAAGCCCGTTTTTCCTGAAGTCCACTCGGACAACGCGACCTTATCAAAAAGCCTTAATACGCTAGCCGTTGCTGGCATAGCCAACCCAAAACCGTTTTTCGATTATTTGGCAAATGAATCAACCCTTAGCCAGAGCATTTCGCTCCCCGATCATTTCAATTTTAGCGAAAAAAAAATTAGAGCTATATTTGAAAGATTTTCGCAAATTCGGGAGGACAGTAAGGTTATAGTAACAACCGAGAAGGACGCCAGCAGGTTAAGAGAATTCTCGCATCTGCCAAGCCAAATTAAAATATGCTTCTACTACCTCCCCATTGAGGTAACCTTTTTAGACGAAAGCAAAAACGAATTCAACAATAAAATTCAAGAATATGTTAGAAACACTAAAGCAAACAACGGCCTACATTGAGAGTAAGGTAAGCGTAAAACCAGAGGTAGGCATTATTTTGGGAACTGGCTTAGGCGGATTGGCAAAAGACATTAAAAATCCCGAAACAATTAATTACGCCGACATACCCAACTTTCCTGTTTCAACAGTAGAGGGACATCACGGAAGGCTTATTTTTGGCGATCTTGGAGGTAAAAAGGTGGTAGCCATGCAGGGTCGTTTCCACTTTTACGAAGGGTACGACATGAAAGAGGTTACTTTCCCTGTTAGGGTAATGAAGTACCTAGGGATTAAACAGCTATTCGTTTCCAATGCAAGCGGTGGCGTTAACCCCGAGTTTGAAATTGGCGATTTAATGATTATTAACGATCACATAAACCTTTTACCCAACCCCCTAATTGGCCCAAATAACAGCGAGTTTGGCCCACGCTTTCCCGATATGAGCCAAGCATACGACCACAGCCTAATTGCCCTTGCGCAAGAAATTGCCGCTAAGCATAGCATTAAAACGCAAATAGGCTGCTACGTGGGCACTACGGGTCCAACCTTCGAAACGCCAAAGGAATACCAGTATTTCCGTATAATTGGCGGCGATACTGTGGGCATGTCAACCGTACCCGAGGTAATTGTTGCAAGGCAAATGGGAATACCCGTTTTTGCCATCTCCATAATTACCGATTTAGGCGTACCGGGCAAAATTGTTGAGGTTACCCACGAGGAAGTTCAGCGCATTGGCATGCAGGCCGAAAAAAAGATGACTCTTATAATGGAGGAAATGCTACAAAAACTATAGCCTAGGTTAATACCAAAACTATTTTACTATACCATAACAAAAATGCCGAGCATCTAGCCTCGGCATTTTTGTT
>CAZGQZ010000121.1:3885-7983 GCA_964527985.1 uncultured Rikenellaceae bacterium
GCAACCACCACCGTTTTCTTGTAGCGATTTACGTTACCCTTCAGGTCGAAGGCTTCAATAAAAATTACGTAGGCTCCCATTTTTGCTCTTCGTCCAGCATCGTCAGCACCATCCCACTGTATTGAGCCCGATGTTCCCAAAAGCATATTTGAAGCCAAACGCTTAACCCTGCGGCCACGCGAGTCGAATACCATAATGTTGGCAATATAGCCACTCTCGGGAAGCTCGTAGTTAATTAGCAGCACATCCTCAAAACCATCGCCATCAGGCGAGAATACCTGATGCGATAGGTTAAAACTATCGTGACCTTCAATCGCATTGGTAAACTGCGAGTTTTTTGCAGTGGGTGTAGCAAAACCGGCTGTTTGGGCAGCCGACTGCCAGCTCGATGATTCGTTGGTTGGCAAATCGGGGTTAAGCCGCTCAAGCGAAATACCTTTTACATCGGATAGTAGGGTATTGTGCATCCCTTCATCGTACCTAAGCTCATCAATAACTTCGCTTACCTCGTTAATAAGCACAACGTATCCGTTATCGTTAGAGTAGGCAGGTAATTTGCTCAGGTCAACCATTGCGCTTGGATTTTCAACGTAGTAGAACTGGCTAACCAGCGATGGATTATCGGTAAGCACTGCGAATGCATTGGGCATTAAAAGCCATGAGCTACCCGAGGCGGGAAAGTACTCGTTTAGTTCGAGTGTTGTTTTATTGCGGTTCGCAATCCACATAGTTTTCAAATCGACTGCTTTATCGGACCTGTTGTATAGCTCAACAAAATCGACTCCACCCGAATAGGGATTGAAAAGCACCTCGTTTATAATTACATCGCCAGTGTTGGGCTTTTGCGGAATGGCAACCTGCAAACAGGTTGGGCTTAGCGGATTTCCTGAGAAATCGGTTATTTCGCTGGTAAAACACAAATCGTACTCCTCTCCAACAACCATTGGTGTTCCAAGGGTTAGTTCAACCCTATTGTACTTATAATCTGTTGTGGCAAGCCAAACCGGATTTCCAATTCCGTTGCTAAGCGAGTATGCCTGTGGCATTGCTACCGATAGGCTATCCATCACCTCAGAGAAACCAACGGTAATATGGAGGTTATCAGTAACCTCAATTTCAATAATTTGAGGTGATTCAACATCGGGATTGCTCTCGCTAACCGAGTTTGCCCTTCCGGGTGTACCGCCCGAGGCATCGTTTGTTGCTGTCCAGTTGGCAGCACCTTGCACCAGATTTTCGGAATCAATTCGCTCAAGCGAATACCCTCCGTCATCCTTAATATCATCGTTGTACCAGGTATCGGAATACTCAACCCAGGAAATTAGGCTGCCAGCACTATCGTATATTCCTAAGAACATCCCACCCACCAGTAGCGTTGGAAACGATGGAACACCAATGGCATTGCCAAACTGGCTCATGGCCTCATGACCACTTGTACCCGAAAGAATAACGTACCCGTTAGGCTCTATAACCCCTTCGGGTATTGTTGCAATGTTATTATTTCCTTTTACCTTCCAACCTGCAAGCGATATTGGCGATGATGTTCGATTGTAAAGCTCGACGTATTCAACATTAGGAAGCTCGGTTGCGGTTGATGGCCGTGCCATAATTTCATTTATCACCAAATTACCGAAGTTACCCATGGCTCCCATGCCTATTGAAATGCTATCGTTAACAACCATTTCCCCATTCAACGATGAGATATCGTGGGCAAACAGCATTAAGTTTTCGGTTGGAAGCTGCTCGGTTCGTAACGAGAACTGTTGCGGATTATCGATATTTTCATAAACTGCGATAACCGAATAAATCTGACCGCTACCATCTTTTATGCTATAGTTTGCTGGGGATGTTGCATCATCAATATTAACTGCCGATGAAAAGATAATACTAACCGATGATAGGTTGAGCAACCTAGCGCTCTGTATTACTGGTGGATATTGAACACCGCAAATGCTAAGGTTATCAATCCAAAGTTCACCTGCCCGCGATGTTGTGTACTTAAACACAGGGCCACAGGTAACCGATGAGCTAACGCTCAAATCAATGGTTCTACCTGCCAATTGGTAGTAGCTCTCGCTAGTTTCGGTTTTGTACCACAACGACCATTCGCCGTTAGGCGAACGAGTTACCCTAATTGGAATGGTTTCGGATTCGTCCCAATCGAGGGGCGACTGCACCATAATGCTTGCCCCAGCATCTTTACTAATTCGCCAAAGCGTTAGCAAATCGTCGGCACCCGAAAGGTTAACGCCCACCGCATAGCCGTTAAACTGGCCTAGCTCAATAGTTTCGCTATCGGATGCAAGCACAAACCCAAATGCATTATCGGCCGATGGATCCCAATTACCATTTCGCATTGTAAACGCCCACTCTTTTGGGCTATCGCCCAAGTTATCAACAGTCATATCAATTGCTAAGCTACTCGCTCCAGTTACACCCGATAGATTATGTTTTAGCGAACCTCCACCATAAACTGGCGAAACGGTTGAAACTGCCCAATGCTCGGTATTTGGGAAAGTGGCAGGATATCCATCCTCAAAATCTTCATCAACAGGGCAGCTAGCTTGACCCCCATTCCAAATTGGATCGGAAAAGGCCGTTACCTGTCCGCCCACATTCGCTTCAGCCAGAAGCTGGTACTTACCCTGTGCTTCAAGTTCAACATCGTTCCATACAGCCACCCCGCTAATAAACGATAATACACTTGAGGAAGTATTGTAACCAGCAGGGCCATAGCTAAGACCAAGCGTTGCATTACCAATTGCATCGCTATCAATACTTCCAAATTCATCAACAGCAGCAACAGCAAGCGTAATTGGTTGCGGATGGCTCACCAAAAATGGTTGCTGAACAAAGGCGAGGCTTGTGGCTTGTGCATCAACAGTAAAAACAGGGCCAACTATTCCAACGCTAAACATTGATGAAAGCCCCGAGCCAAGGTATGACGTTTGCCAGCCGTGCCCCGAAGCGGGTACATGAAGACAAAGCGTTGAACCATCGGTTTGTCCTCCCTCCTTTAGATAACCTTTTAGGCTAAACCCAAGGGTTTCACCATCGGGAATTGATACATCGCCAACCTCAAAATCGATGGTTATGCTTTGCGCTGCAATTGTAACCGACGATAAAGGTATTTGTTGATCATCGCTCCAAACCGAAACACCACCGAGCATGCCGTTTAAGGGTTTGTCAGTTGGCAAGCCAAAAGGTTTGAAAACCATTCGGGTTACGTATGTGGGTAAACCATCGGTGGTACCAAGGTCGGAAACAGCAAAGCGAAAAATCTCAACGGCATCGGCAGGGGTTGTAGCTAAAGTGCTAATTTGCCCATCGGTTAAAGGCGTAGCAGCGAGTGCAAGTGTTGATGTATTATCGGAGCAGTAAATTAGCGAAGAGATTGCATCGTTATAAGTAGGTGAAGAGGCTAACAGAGTAAAGGGTTCTGCAGCGCTATAGGATAGGCCGCTCCATGTTGCTTTACCGTTGGAAATGGTAGCTTCGGGGGTTGGAATAGAAACATCGCCTGCGCCACTATTCTTTGAAAGGATTATCGTGCCCGCTGCATCAATATCGATGCTTCCGCCATCGTCAACGGTTGATACATCAACGCTAAACTCATCGCCTAATCCAACCTGCGAGGGAGCAGATGTAAACTTTAGAGTGGTAGCCTCAACATCAATAGGGAATGTGTTTGAAAGAACCTGCACAGGAAAATCACTGGCAAAGGTAGAGCCTTGGCTGTAAGCCAAAAAGTTATGATCGTTCTGGTCGACCATAAACCCTAGGTTTGCACCATCGGCTAATCCACTTGACTTAAGGTAAACCGAAACAGACACCTCGGCAGTTTGCCCGTCGGGAACAGTAATTGCTCCAAAGGGCACTGGAATAGATATGGATGCGGTAAGTATATGTGGATTGCCAATTGAAACCACCTGATTGTTTACCCTAACCACAACACCAGCAAGGTTGCCGCTAAACGATGCCATATTGCTACCTGCTGGCCGTTTTAAATAGATTTGCTGCACGTAGGTTGGCTGTCCGTCGTTTTGGCCATCGTCAGCAATGCGGAACCTAAACACCTCCTTTGCCTCGCCAGGCAGC
>CAZGQZ010000122.1:0-7979 GCA_964527985.1 uncultured Rikenellaceae bacterium
AATTCACTACTTTTATCCTCAACTCTGGGTATCATACTTCTTACAATTAGGGTGTAGTAACCCGTTGTATGGTACTGGTATTCAGAGTTTTATCCAAATGTTTCCATGATTATTTTACTGATTTTCAGATATTTATATTAACATATAAAACATAACCCATAAAGTTATACGCAAATAAACATACAATTGTAATGAAACACACACTCTTATTTCTTGTTTGTTCTACACTTACAATTGGAGGACAAACGCAAACAACCTCATTAAACGATTATTCTTTTTTAAGCATTAATAATGAAATGTTTGAAAACGAATGGGGTGCCCCAATATTTGAAGATGACTTTTCTTCATTTAACTCAAACTATTGGACTTCAGTTCGCAATAACTGGAATATTTACTTCTCATATTATTCTTTAGATAATGTAGAAATTGAAAATAGTAGTTTAATCTTAAAAGCGATAAAAGAAAACAAGTATGTACCTGACCATCAAAAGCATTATAACATGACAATAGGTGAGGTGTGGACAAAGGGAAACCTAGGAGGAGCAATAAATAATAATAATGGAAAATTTCATTATGGTTATTTTGAGATTTGCGCAAAACTTGCTAGAGGTAAAGGTATGCATTCATCATTTTGGTTATTTGGAGATTCATCTGGAGAGAAACACGAAATTGATGTTTTTGAGGCATCTCATTGGGGCATGTTGCCAGATAAAAGAAGAAAACCAGATAAAGGAAACCCTGGAACGGGGAATCAGCATACAACCCACTTTGGAACTAATTTACATAGGGATATTCGAGACGGTATGCACGTTGATCATCCACATCACTTTGGAATATCAAATACTAACACAGGCTCTTTATCTGAAGACTTTAATATTTACGCCGTTGAATGGACACCACATGAAATAACTTGGTATTTCAACAATAGAGAAATTAGGAGGGTAAAATCAGACGAATTTCTGGAAGTATTTAATATTAGTGATTTCCACCCAATGAGGTTAATACTATCATTGGATTATAATAATCGCTTAGATCAGGAATCCCCTGATTCTTCAAAGATGGAAGTTAAGTATGTTCGTGTTTATCAGAAGGATTATTACAAAGAAAAACCAAAAATACTTGGGAGTTCTATTGTGTGTGGTAATCCAAGTTACATAAAGTACTACGCTGAAAATTATAAAAAAGGAGATATTTTTAAATGGCAAGTAATAGATGGGAATGGTTATATATTAAATGGTATTGATAATATGCAAAATGTGTCAGTACGATTTACGAAGAATAAAAGAACAATGACATTGAAACTAACCATAACCGATACGGAAGGGAATTCTTCGAGCAGAACCAAAGTAATAACTAACAGACGAGATCCTTACTTTTTTATTAATCAACATATGTGTTCTAACTCAACAAATAAAACATCATTAGAACTAATAGCAAATAATTCAAACCCAGGAAGTGAATGGTATATATACAAATGTGATGTTGATGGCAATATTATTAGCGATAGGATTGAGGTTGGATGGGGGGAAAGCACCTATACTTTTAACAATCTAGAAGGAAATACCTATTACAAAATTTATCATGGAGTTTGGGAAAATAATTGCTCTAATTGGTCTCAAGCTTCTCGAGTATACAAAACTAGTTTATTAAGATCTTTTAATATAAAGAATATTATTAAGTATCCATATCATTATAGGTTTAGTGCATTAGCACATGATAACGAACAAGAGACTTCTCATTGTTGGGCTATTTATAACTCTGATGCTAATGGTTCTATGGGCAGTCAAATTGGAAATTCACAATGGTCTGATAGTGTTAGTTTTGATGGATTGGAATATGGTGATTATTACATAATAAAGCATGGAGTTTGGAATAATTGTAATAGTTGGAAAGAAAGCAGAAGACTAATCTATATTCCTAGCAGATCAACAGAATTTTTAACAAAAAATATAGATACAAATTTGGAACAAGTTAATAATAGTATTTATGTAAATATATTTCCAAATCCTGCCTCTGATATAGTTTTAATCGTTTCAAATAAAAAAATGGAAAATCTCTATCTCTTCTCCCTAAGTGGAAAATTAATTAAAAAATACAAACCCAATAGTATGGAAACCAAAATAGAATGCAGCGATATACAAAATGGAGAATATATCCTACTAATTATTAATAAAAATTATTCTAAATCAGAAAAAATAATAATTGCTAAGTAATATGTAATGATATTTTTTCCGTTAACAAACCTAAATTAACAATTGTTTTCTTATGCTTTTAAATTAGAGAACACCAACTAAAACTCTGAATTATAAATGTATTTAAAAAACACTTTGGTTTTCAAAAAGAAGTTTAATATATCTCACAGAGTGAAAAGTATAGTTGTGGATAAATCAGTTTGATCAAAAAGCAGAATTAAACCTACTAGTCTATTCTTTATAAACATCTAATTAATTACACTAATGAACTTGGTTCTAAAAAAATAATAAATCTGATATATTTTGATGAAAAAAATTGACACAAATTTAGCAAAATAATTTAGCCCTACTTTTCAAACACCAGTTATCGGGATTTGATAAACACGCAAAAACAGGAACTATTACAACAATTTTTCTATTTTTGCAGCACAAAAAGCCTGAACCTTACACACCTAAAAAAACCATGAACAAGCTAACAAACTGGTTTTCGAAGAATACGGTAAAAAAAACTATCCTATTCGTTCTTCTTATCATACTAGCAACTAACTTTTGGCATGCACGCTACAACAGGCCCGATGGGGTAATTGCCTGGGATATTAAATCGTATTACGCATACTTACCTGCAGTTTTTATTTACAATGACATTGAGCTCAATTTTAGGCAAGAAAATATTGAAAAGTTTGGAGAGCTAATTTGGCCTGTAACAACCCCAACAGGTAAAAAGGTAATAATTACAACCATGGGGATGTCGGTGCTTTACTCGCCTTTTTTTGCCATTGCCCATGGTGTTGCACACATCACAAAATGGGAACCCGATGGGTACAGCCGCCCGTACAGATTTGCCCTCACGTTTAGCGCATTATTTTACCTATGGCTTGGAATGGTTTTCCTTGCCAAAATCCTCAGGCGATTTTTTAAGGAACCAGTAATTGCGTTCACAATACTTGCCATAACCCTTGGCACAAACCTATACTACTACTCTACCTACGAAGCTCCCATGACGCACGCCTATAACTTTGTGCTAATTACTCTGTTTATATGGCTCACCATGAGGTTTTGGGATACCCCATCGCTAAAGCGTATTTTGGGTTGTGGGGCACTTGCTGGGTTTATAACGCTAATTCGTCCTACAAACATAATTGTACTTCTTATTTTCTTTTTGTGGGATATAAAAAGCTGGAGCGATTTTAAGGAACGATTCACCTACTTTATCCATCGCTTTCACTGGGTGCTTATTATGGCAGCAGCATTCGTACTGGTTTGGGTTCCGCAATTTGCATACTGGTATAGCGTTTCGGGTAAAATATTCTACTTTACCTATGGCTATAAAGGGGGCGGCTTTTTCTTCAACAACCCGCAAATTTTCAACATCTTATTAAGCTACAAAAAGGGATGGCTAGTTTATACCCCATTAATGATTTTTGCCCTTGCAGGCATTTTTATGCTACCCAAAAAAATACCGGGGCTTTTTGTTCCAATTCTAATATACAAATTACTAAGTATTTACATTTTATCGTCGTGGTGGAGCTGGTGGTTCGGCGGAGGTTTTGGCCTTCGTGCATTTGTTGATTCGTACGGATTGCTAGCCATACCCTTTGCCTGCGTTGTTGATTATGGCTTTAAACAAAAAAACTGGAAAAAATATGCTATAACATCAATACTTTTAGTACTAATAGTATTCAACCAATTTCAAACTCGACAGTATCACCATAATGCCATACACTGGTGGTGGATGAACAAAGAGGCTTACTGGGAAACATTCCTTAAGCTAAAACCCACTCAACGTTTCTGGGAGGTTGTTACCCTACCCGACTATGAAGCAGCCCGAAAGGGGATTTACCGCGAGCTGAGAACAAAAGAGGCCATTGAGAAAAAGAAACGACAAGGCTCAAGCTGGAAAACTAAATTTTCGGAGGAATCAATAATTAGTTGGCTATCCCCGAAAATTGCAAGCGATAGCATTTATCACGAACGCTTAAGTGCTAAGCTAAAGTCAGAAGAGATTGATGGCGATACAATTACCGCATCGAAGCAAATTGCCGTTGAAATGATTGAAAAACACGGCGTTAATTTTTGGGATGAGAAAATGGCTCTCGATCTTCTTATCAAAGAAATGCGAGGCAAGAAGGATTTAATTAAATCAATTGAAGAGAAAGCCATAAAAAACAACATCTCAATTGACTCTCAGCTACTAAAGGATGCTCGCTGGCTGCTAGAAAAGGAAAAGCGAGAATAGAGCATTTACCTTTCTCTATCCTTATACCGAAGAATTATTGCAGCCACAAAGGCCGCAAGTTCACCAACTAAAAACCATAGTCGGCTTGCCAAGGCAATGGCCGTTGCCTGCTGCACAGGTATGCCATAAACAACCATACTGCTTACAAGCAATCCTTCGCGCACACCAACCCCTCCGGGTGCAAAAAGTGTAACAATAGCTAAAGTTCCGGCCAACGGAAAAACCAGGCCGTAAACAATAGGTAGAGAAACCTCTGGGGATAATGCCAGAGTTAAAAAGTAAAACCCAAAGCCCCAGAATAGCCAAGTTAGAATGTAGGTAGGAAGCACAAAAAGTATTTGCCTTTGCGTTAACTTAGGGTATTTAAAATCTTTCTTTAACAGCTTGATAAGAATATTGAACGCCCTCTCTGGAATTTTCGGTAGAAAAAGGGCAACCGTTAACCCAAGAAAAAGAATTAGGCTTAACAATTTCCATATCGCATCAATATCGGCATTTACCAGAGCAATACTGCCCAGCAGCAAACCAACCCAAAGGCTAATAATTTGAGAGAATAGTGAAGCTGTAGAAGCATACAGAATTGGCACCCCCTTTTTGTTGGCAATGTAGGCCGCACGGCCTAAAACTACCATCACCTTACCGGGAATATATTTCATAAAAACAGACAAACCAACAGATATACTGGCTGTTTTTAGCGATGTATTAACGTTAAAAACCTTAAGTATTCGTTGCCAGTTCACATTCTGAAACACGAAACCCAACAGAAGGAAGAGAAACGACAATAGCATGTAAAACCTGCTGTGTACCTTTGGTACGGCAATGTAATCGGACTTATAAAGATAGTATCCCAAAAAAATAAGAGATGCATAGAATAAGTATGAAAACACTTTCTTAAGCATAATGGCTTACTGCTTATATGTTCTAATAACTTTAGCCGGAACTCCGCCAACCACGGTAAAATCAGGAACATCCTTTGTAACCACGGCACCTGCTGCTACTATTGATGCCTCTCCTATTGTTACCCCTGGCATAATTACAGCCTTTGCTCCTATTTGACAGTTTTTCTTAAGTGTAACCTTCTGAATGGTAAACGGATAATCCCATAATGATTTGTTCGTAGCGTAATCCGTCAAATCTCTACGATGCGCAAGGATAATTGTACCCGAAGCAATGCCAACACAGTCTTGAATCTCAACTAGGTCGGGCCTATAGTCCTCAATAACAATGCAACGGCCAATAAAAACTTTTTTTCCAATTTTCACACCTCTTAGCCTGTGCATAAAAATGGTTAGTGGCGGAATAAAACAATTATACGCCATAACTGCCAAGGTTTTTGAGAATATTGCCTTGATGAGCTTAAACGGATTACGAAATCTTCTGTGTGGATTTTCGACTGTTGTCATGTGTTGGCTATTTATTTCTCAAGAAATTCAAAATTCGCTTTGCTGAGTTTGTTGCACTATCCCTCATAAGTTGTATAAACCAGCCAATGGCATTATTATTCCACCTTTCAGGGTGAATTTGAAAGCAAATTTTAGGATGTGGATCATTAGAGAGATAGGAAAGCAGCTCTGCGCCTGATGAAAAATCGGCCTTAATATTCGAGTACACCTTATCTCTAACGTTTGCCTTACCCGAGGTCCAATTCCTTCCAGTATCATTAATGTAGGCTATATCTGCATAATCAATATCTAGGTAAACCTCACCAAGGAGGTCAAGCTGTTTTTTTAAATACGTATGGTTTTTCTCTATTCGCCAAATATCCCTATTATCGAATGGCTTAAGCGGTTGCCCATGCATGGCACAGGTTTTAATAGAGGCAACTTTCCGGAGTTTAGCCAGATTCTCCTCAAAATCCTCTATTGCCAAATTAATATCGCCGTTGGTATCCGAAAGCGATTCGTAATGGTAGCCAATTTCATGTCCAAGCGAAGCAATCTGTTTAATAACAGCTGGGCGAAACGAGCAGGATTTCATCCTAAAATAGTAGGTTGCCTTAATACCCATATCGCTCTCTAGTTTTGCCATTCTAAGAGCTAGGTATGGTTTTCTGTCAACATCATGACGAAGCAAACAGAACGATTCCGGCTTATTCTTTAAAAGAAAAAACTCATCGAATCGCAAAAAAGTATCAACCTTCTTGCTAATTGCCAGCAAATACTTTCGGTATGCTTTATGGGTAAAGTCAAACATAGCAAACCAATAAATTACTTATAAAGGCGTTCGTTGTCCTGAATATCCATCCACATGGCGAATAAAAACGCTTGAAGCGAGCTAACAATAAGAAACATGAACATTATTGAGTTAAGTATTGGCCTTTCGCCTAGTGAGTTTCCTAAAAGGTAATTAGCTATTCGAATTGCAAATGGAATGCTCGCAAGAAACAGCAAAAAGCCTAGGTTGTAAAGGATGAAAAGCGGATGAAAATCTTTAAGAAAATACTTAACCCAAAGGCGCTTAAAAAAAAGTTTGATTAGCAAGAACGATATTTTGGGTATTACTTTCCATACCTTCATTTTCGATTGTTCACCAATGCGGTAAACAGGCTTAATTGGTACTTCGCGAATTGTGCAATAGTTTATATTAAGCTTAACCAGCATGTCGTTTGGCATGCCATACCTTTTGTAAATATTATAGAGCTTAATGGATTTAAGCGCTTCGAGCGATATTGCCGTGTAACCAGTTTGGGTATCGGAAACCCTCCAGTATCCCGATGCAATTTTGGTTACAAGCGATAGTATTGAATTACCAAAGTACCTAACTTTTGGGATTAAAAGGTTTGCGCTTCCGTGTATTAACCTATTGCCCTTAACGTAATCAATACCCTCATTAACAACAGGCATACAAATACTCTCCAGCTCATTGGGATCCATCTGTCCATCGCCTGCCATTACAGCCGTACAGTCGATATTATGGTCTTTACACCATTTATAGCCACGGGCTATTCCTCCACCTACACCAGCATTTTTTTGGTTTGTAATTAGAATAACCCTATCGCTTTCGGGGTTTTCGTTAACGATAATAGAAGGAGTAAAAAAATTGATTTCTTTTCGGTTTAGCTCTTCGAGCATAATATCGGCTTGGTTATAAAAAGTTGACTCAACCCTTTTCTTCTCCAGCGTTACATCGCTTACGTTGTGTTCAGTTGCAAAAAACGATTTAACTATAGCTTCCGTATCGTCAGTTGAATTATCGTTTACAATAACAATCCTATCAACAAAATTAGGCATTGTACTAATTACCATGCCAATCTGTTTCGACTCATTATAGGCAGGTACAACAACAGCAATGGTTTTTCCTTTTAGCATAATTCAATTATTAAAAGCAGGAAGAGCATTAGGCAACAATCTCCCAAAAAATACGAAAACAAATTTAGGGATAATATTTCACCTTTCGTATTCGCAAGGCATTCTTTCATTTATTTCATCCCATCTTATTATCAGCATTAATCTCGTGGAGCAGTAAAACCTTTCATTCTCAATCCATGTTAAATTACTATTCTTCCCCACCAAATTGTTAACTTTGCAAAAAACAAACTATGAGCATACTCC
>CAZGQZ010000123.1:0-7859 GCA_964527985.1 uncultured Rikenellaceae bacterium
GAGAGTTCCTTTAAAACCAAGGAGAATAAAACCGTTTGGGTTGTACATTATGCACGAATTTACCCCGAAAGGGGTTACATTGAGGGAGTTGTAACCGACATAACCGACCGCAAATTGATGGAAGATATGCTCGTTTTTAGCGAGAATCGGTTTAGGAGCTTAATTGAAAATGCAACCGACCTTATACTAATTGTTAACAGCAAAGGAGAAACCCAATACCTTAGCCCTTCGGTTGAGAAAGAGTTGGGCTACTCGCTGACGGAGAATGTTCGTGTTAATATTTTGGACTACATTGATCCACAGCAAAAAGAAAAATTTCAGAAATTACTAACAACAAGCACACAAAAAAACAAGCTGCATACAGCTAGGGTTAAACACAAAAGCGGACACTACCTAACCTACGAGTTTTCAGTGCGTAACCTTGTTAACGACCCCTCAATTGGGGGAATAATTATTAATGCCAAGGACATTACAAACCTAGTTAAAGCCCACGCTGAAATTGATAATGCTCTTAAAAAAGAGCAGGAATTAAGCAGGCAAAAAACACAATTTATTTCCACCGTTTCGCACGAGTTCAGAACTCCCTTAACCAACATATCGTTAAACTTGCAACTCCTTCAAAAGTATTTAGCAGAAGGTAAATTTGAAAAAGCCGAATCGGGACTTAAACGCATGGACAATGCAGCAAAGAGACTTACAAGTATTCTTAACGAAGTATCGATGATTAGCAAAGACCAGAGCGGAAGGCTGCAATTCAACCCCGAGCCCATTGACAGTCACCAGCTAATTGATGAGCTTGTTGAAATGCAATCGTACCTTTTCCTTCCTTACGTTGATGTGGTAGTAAATAAAAAACCGAACTGTACAGTTCTGGCTGACAAAGCTCTAATTGCCCATGTTTTAGGTAACCTAATTAGCAATGCGGTAAAGTATTCTCCACAAAAAAGAAAAATTATTGTTAAAATTGAACATTTCGATGATACACTTGATATACTTGTTAAGGATCAAGGAATTGGGATTCCCGAAGAGGAACAGAAATTCTTGTTCGACCCATACTTCAGAGCTTCAAACGTTAAGCATATTCAGGGTACAGGACTTGGATTGAGCATTGTAAAAAAGTGTATCGACTTACACAACGGGACTCTATTCACAGAAAGTGAGGAAGGAAAAGGAACCAAAGTAAGGTGCAAATTCCCCATTCAACCTGTTTAATATTTTTCGCTAGCACACATTAAGGAAACACAATAACGAAAAGTGACAAAAAAGATACTTATAATAGAAGACGATAACGACCTGAGGGAAACCACCACCGAACTCCTTGCAAGCGATGGTTTCGAGGTTTTTGCTGCACCCGATGGGGCTGCGGGCATTCAACTTGCACTGCGTAACTTACCCGATGTAATTGTTTGCGACATTAATATGCCAGGAATAACTGGTTACGAGGTATTTAACATGCTTCAACAAATAACAACAACTTCTGCAATCCCGTTTATTTTTCTCTCGGCCAAATCGTCGAAAGAGGATATTCTTGCAGGTTTGCACCTTGGTGCCGACGATTACATTACAAAACCATTTGAAATTAGCGACCTTGTTGAAATTATTAAAAAAAGAATTGAGGTTAGAAAAAAAATTCAGGAAGTACACGACGAAAAATTTAACGTACTCTTTAAAAATACACCAACCGCAGCGTGCATTTTAAACAACAGCATTTTTGAATATGTGAACCAACCCCTCGAAATGCTGCTTGGTTACACAGCCAGCGAGCTACAGGGATTAAGCCTCACAAATTTGGTTCATAAAAATTCCTTGCCATCGGTTCTTAAGGCTTTTGAAAAATGCAACGAGGGTTCCACAAAATCATTCGATATTGAATTTAAAGCCATAAAAAAGAACCAACAAATTGTTGAACTGCAAATAAAAGGCTCACAGGTACTTTTCAAGGGTGAAACCAAAATACTGGGAACCATTTCGGAAGTAGGCGATAAAAATATTCAGCAGGTTCGAAAACCGAAAAGCGTTACGGTAAAATTATCGGATAGGGAGATGGAAGTTCTCAATTTGGTGTGCCAAGGTTACTCAAACGCCGAGATTGCTCAGAAACTTTTTCTGAGCGAAAGAACCGTGGAGGGGCACCGATCGCGACTTTTCTCAAAATCGGGTACAAAAAATGCTGTTTCGCTTGCAATGTGGGCTGTAAAAAATAATTTGGTAGAAGTGTAAACTATAATAGATAGAAGTTAAAAACAGTACATAGAAATTATGGTACAATGAAAAATAAAAGTTTAAATGAAACAGAAACCCAAAAGTTGAATTGACACAAATCACTGTTTTTATCAATATTATTGCACCCTTTTTGCATACTTATTATAACGTAAGTTCGTTTTTTGTATAATTGCTTTTTTTACTACACAACACTATGAAGGATTTTAAAGTACTATTGGTGGAGGATATATATTTCAATCAGGTTCTAATAGAATCGATGCTTGTTGAGTGGGGATGTGCAGTTACAATAGCAAATCAGGGAGCCGAGGCTCTTAGCCACATGAAGAATGAATCGTTCGATTTAATTATTCTTGACCTGATGATGCCAGTAATGGATGGATTCAGTTTTCTCGAAGAGAAAAAAAGGTTAGGTATTTCAATCCCCGTTGTTGTTCTTTCTGCTCGAAACGATTTCCCTAGCATCGACAGGGCTCTTAAGCTCGGTGCTCTCGATTTTATAACTAAACCCTTCAACTCCAGCGATTTCGAGAACAAAATAAAAGCTATTAAAAATTTATAATCATTAGGTATTTCCCGCAACCTCAAATTTCCCAAAAACTTCTACATAATTAGCTGTAATTTATATTGATAGAAAATATTATTTCTGATTTCCAGCGTTTTACAAAACCCTTCAATTTCGAGTATTTTCCACATGCTTTAAGTATGCTCCATTTATCCGTAAGGAAATATTATTTACATTTCAGTTAAGTATTCCTCTAAATATCTTGTACTTAACTCCTCCCCTACAAGTCTACTTTGTTTAGGTAATTCTACCTGATTTTAACAAACAGGAGCTGGCACTCTTTTTTTCGCCTTTGTATGGGCTTAGCTTTGTTTCAGAAAACGTTTACGTAAATCCTAAAACCAACAAACGTGAATATGAAAACACAAAAAAAATTAAACCTAATTTCAGTAGCGCTAATTACGGTGTTACTTAGCCTGTCGGCAGTTGCACAACAACCCCTTACTTACGAACAGGCGCTTGATAACCTAAAAAATGGAAATCAACGATTTGTAACAGGACAACTTCAACATCCAAATTTAACCCAGGAAGTTAGGGCAGAAACTACCGAGAATGGGCAGCATCCCTACGTAACCATTATTGGTTGCTCCGATTCAAGGGTTCCTATTGAGGCCATATTCGATGCAGGAATTGGTGAAATTTTTGTAATTCGAGTGGCCGGTAATGTTGTTGATACCGATGAAGCCGGCTCAATAGAGTACGGAATTGGACATTTGCACACGCCTCTACTTGTGATTTTGGGGCACACTCACTGCGGAGCAGTAACTGCAGTTGCAAGGGGCGACGAGGTTCATGGAAGTATCCCCGCCCTGGTTGATAACATTGAACCTGCAGTAGAAAAAGCTCAGCATGAGCATGGCGCTGAATTCTCCGAGGAAATGGTGAACTCCGCTATAAGCTACAACGTATGGCAATCCATTGAAGATTTATTTAAAGTAAGCCACGAA
Source organism: uncultured Rikenellaceae bacterium (assembly GCA_964527985.1). Classification (GTDB taxonomy): domain Bacteria; phylum Bacteroidota; class Bacteroidia; order Bacteroidales; family Tenuifilaceae; genus Perlabentimonas. The sequence continues at coordinate 3,733 of CAZGQZ010000123.1, forward strand.
GCCGTTGAGCTAGTTAAGGAGGAAAAACTAAAAGTGTTGGGTGCAATTTATAACATTTCAACAGGTGAGGTTGAGTGGCTGGGCGAGCATCCGAAACAAAATGAGCTAATTAGCAACACTCACACATCGCATTAATAGCATATTCAGATAAATAATCAATTTAATTAACTTAAAATTAAAAGCTATGAAACTATCAAATTTCAAACTTGCTGGCCAGCTGGCAATTGGTTTTGGAGCCATCATTGTTATTACCCTAATTTTAGGGAGCATGGCTTCTGTTAACATGTTTAGCGCATCGAATGATGCACAGGAACTATCAACAAAATACGTTCCTGCAGTTACGGTAGCAAACAATGTGGAACGCAATGCGCTTCTAACAATGTTTTCAATGCGAGGCTATGCGTATACACAAGAAGATCATTTTTTAAATGAAGGATTAAAGAATCTGGAAGAGGTTAAGAAATATCTTTCCGATGCTCGCAATTTAGCTACCAAGGAGGACCTTAAGGTTTTAGCTGAGCAAGTTGCAAAAGCTGATCAGGGTGTAAAGAAGTATGAAGACCTAGCGAATAAAACTCAGGTAGCTAATAAAAACCTTGAGAAGTACGTTGAGCAAATGAACAAGTATGCTGCTGAATTTGTAACAAACTGCACTACGTTTATTGATAATCAGCATAGTATACTAAGGAACGATATTAGATCAAGTGCAAGTAACCAAACTTTAGCAGAAAGAGAAACAAAAATTCGCTTGGCTAACGAGGTAATTGACATGGGAAATACACTTCGAATTGCAAACTTTAGGGCACAGGCGCTAAGAGATCCCGATAGTTTTCAGGAAGCCATTAAAACGTTCAACATAGTTTCACAAATGAAAAGCTTACGAGAGATTACTCGTCAAGCCCAGAACATTAAAGAACTTGATAATATTGACGAATCGGCCAAGAATTATGTAGATGCAATGAACTCCTTCCTTACCACATGGTTCGAACGAGAAAAACTGAACGAAGATAGAAATGTGGCCGCAAATGAAGTACTTGCAGCTGCCCAGGAAACAGCAATGTATGAAGTAGCACATATTGCAGAAAGTTCACATGGGATGAACCAAAGTTTAACCTCATCGAGCATGGTTATGATTATTGGACTTATTATTGCCATTGTTCTTGCTGTTCTAATGGCAGTAATTATAACCCGTAATATAGTTGCCGGTATAAACAAGGGAGTTGGACTGGCTCAGGTAATTTCCGAAGGCAACCTATCCGCAGAGATAGATGATGAGTATTTGGTACGAAAAGATGAAATTGGTCAGCTTGCTAAAGCCCTTCAAAATATGGTTAACAAGTTAAAAGAGGTTATTGGAAGCGTAATGCTTGGTTCCGACAATATTGCAGCCGCAAGTTTGCAAATGAGCTCGGGAAGCCAACAGGTTTCGCAGGGAGCCAGCGAGCAGGCATCGAGCGCCGAGGAAGTGAGCAGCTCAATGGAAGAGATGGCCGCAAACATTCAGCAAAATACCGATAACGCTCAGGAAGCCGATAAAATTTCGCAGAAAGTACAGGATGGTGTTCAGAAAGTAGGAGCAGCCTCGCAGGAAAGTTTAGTTTCAATAAAAAACATTGCTGAAAAGATTAACATTATTAACGACATAGCCTTCCAAACCAATATTCTTGCGCTCAACGCTGCTGTTGAAGCAGCCCGTGCCGGTGAGCAAGGTCGTGGGTTTGCTGTTGTTGCAGCAGAAGTACGTAAACTTGCCGAACGCAGCAAGATTGCCGCCGACGAGATTGTGGCACTTTCAACCAAGAGCGTAAACGTAACAGAAAACGCATCGGAACTTATGACCGGTTTAATACCTGAAATTGAGCGTACCGCTAAGCTGGTTCAGGAGATTGCAGCAGCAAGCCTTGAGCAAACTTCGGGAGCCGACCAAGTAAACACTGCCATTCAGCAGCTTAACCAAGTAACTCAGCAAAATGCAGCAGCTAGCGAGGAGATGGCAACAAGCGCTGAGGAGCTAAGCAGCCAAGCTGAACAGCTCAAGGAAATTATCGGTTACTTCAAACTCGACAATTCACGAATGAGCAGCTTCAAAAAATCGTACGCCCCAAAAGTGAACGTTAAACACATGGGAAACGGCAATGGGAAAAGCAACAACGGAAATACATCATCTAAAGGAGTAAGCATTAATATGAACGATGGAACTCCTTCGCATAAAGTTGCATTCCATGAAATGCATCCTCAGGGTGTAAAAAGCGAAGGCGATTTTGAGAACTTTTAACCCATAATAATTAATCGAGGCTGTTCGAAATACCAATTAATGAAACGTTCTTTTTGTCTGGATGCCTTTACTTTAATTGTTTACCAATGAAGAAAACCGGACAGCCTCGATTTTAAAAAACTAAAGCAATCATGATACGGTTCTACCATCCATACTCATACTCTGGTTATTCGGTCTCTTTGTGCGTACTGTATTCCTTCTGCAAAGTTTACGGTAAAATTTCAAAGAAACCCGAGAATTCGAAAAATGAAATCGAAAAAACTACAAAACCCTAACGTTATGTGCTCATACAATTTTAATGCACGAGGCAATTTACTTAACGACCATACCTTGATTAGCTTAAGGGGATGTAGCTGGAACGAACATTTGAGTTCGCTTTTAAACAAAAGCGAAAACTCACAGAAAAAGGAAGAGAAAATTCACCTTCAAATAGAAAAAATTTTGAAGGAGAAAAAAGAGGAAATGGATGGTTACCAGCTTATGAAAGCAAAGAGGATGTATAGAAGCATATTACTTTAGAGTTTTAAAAACTAACCACAAAATCAACTACAATGAACAACGATAAGCAAATTAAAATCAACTCCTACCTTTCGTTCAAACTGGGCGATGAGGAGTTTGCTGCACATGCCAGCAAAGTGCTTAACATACTTGAAATGACCAACATAACAGTAGTTCCTAAAGCACCAGTTTACATGAAGGGTGTAATTAATTTGCGGGGAACGGTACTGCCTGTAATTGACACACGCGTAAAATTTGGCATGAGCCCAACTGTTTACACTAACAATACCTGCATAATTGTGCTCGACATAGTAATGGATAACGAATCCATTCATGTGGGAGCCCTGGTTGATGGCGTTCAGGCGGTTCTAGAAATTGAACGCGAAAAAATTATGCCAGCACCAAGCATTGGCAGCAAGTATAAAAGCGAATTTATTGAGGGAGTGGCAAGTATTGAGGACAATTTTGTAATGATACTTGACATGGACGCCATTTTCTCATCCGATGACCTAGCAAATATGCTGGAAAAAACCGAAGAAACCGAGAGGACTGAGGTTATTGAAGAAGTTGGCGGTTAGTGGTTCTCATTGTTGTATGTTTACTTGTGTGCTATGCTGAATAATCGGCTAACATTATCACAAAGTTAAAATGAAGTTAAACTTCATAATGTATGTTTAATAATACGTTTTAAATGGGAACAAAGATCAGATTTAATCGTATTCAATTTCTATCTGGCATAAACAGAATCATTGGTTTATTCAGTAAACAAAAAAAAGCTATGAATAAAAAGGTCCTTATACTCGACGATGATTTGGAGCTGGCGCAATCTCTCAAAGAGATTCTAAGCGATGAGGGCTACCAGGTTGATGTAGCAAGCAACGGTCGTGAAGGCATTAGGCTTCAGAGCGCAAATCCCTACGACCTTATAGTAACCGATATTGTTATGCCGGAAGAGGATGGTTTAGAAGTGATTATGTGGGTTAAAGAATCGTATCCCGAAACAAAACTTGTTGCTATTTCGGGCGGCGGATACTTCGACTCACGCGACTACCTTCTTATGGCCAAAGAGTTGGGTGCAAGTTTTGTTCTTTGCAAGCCGTTCGAGGTTAAAACCCTAAAAGCAGGAATAAAAAGAATTCTTGATGTTAAGGAAAGCGCCTAAACATTTTTAAACTTTGGTACAAGAGTTGATTTAAACATTGAACAATTTTATACAGCATAAACTAAAACAAGTAAATAATGAGAACTAAATTCATTCTTTCAGCAATTCTAGCCGTTCTGTTCATTACAGCAAACGGAGCTAAGGTTCAGGCTCAGAACCAAAAACTACAAACCGCTATTGTATACCAACTTA
>CAZGQZ010000124.1:0-7844 GCA_964527985.1 uncultured Rikenellaceae bacterium
ATTAACGCATACCTTAGAGCAAACGGAGCCGTTTTACGTAGCGGAAACCATAGCAATAGGATAAAGCTAATTATTACATACACAAAACTGTAGCGAATAGCATGTGTGGCATTGTTGGATACAACGGACATAGAGACGCATTTCCTGTTATAATTAACGGGTTAAAAAGGCTGGAGTATAGAGGCTACGACTCTGCAGGAATTTGCCTTGTTGATGGAGATACAAAAATTTACAAGCAAAAAGGGAAGGTTGCCGATTTAGAAAACCATATAGGCAATAGCCCTGTAAGTGGAAGTATTGGCATTGGGCATACGCGCTGGGCTACTCATGGCGAACCAAACGACTCAAATGCCCACCCCCACATGTCGATGAACGGAAAGTTCATAATTATTCATAACGGGATTATTGAAAATTACGGCCACTTAAAGAGTAGGCTTGAGCGAAGAGGGTATAAGTTTAATTCCGACACCGACACCGAAATTCTTGTCAACCTAATTGAATACATCTACCTCAAAGGAAACATTTCTGCTGAAATTGCCGTTAGGCTTGCCCTCACCAAGGTTGTCGGAGCCTATGGTATTGTTGTTATTTGTAACGATGAGCCAAATACGCTTATAGCCGCTCGCAAAGGAAGTCCGCTTGTTATTGGAGTTGGCGATAACGAGTACTTTGTAGCATCGGATGCTACGCCAATTATTGAGTACACCAACAGCGTAATTTTCCTCAACGACAACGATGTAGCCATAATTAGGAAGGATGAGCTTACCCTAAAAACAATAATGAACGAAGCCCTAAAGCCAAATATTCAAACCCTCGACCTAGACATTGAGGAAATTGAAAAGAATGGCTTCGATCATTTTATGCTCAAAGAAATATTTGAGCAGCCCCGTAGCATTATGGATACTTTTAGGGGACGAATTTCGGCCGACCATAAAAATATTCACCTAGGAGGCCTGTACCAAGTTTTACCAAGGCTTGTAAAGGCAAAAAGAATTATCCTTATCGGATGTGGAACCTCGTGGCACGCAGCCCTAGTGGGCGAATACCTAATAGAAGAGTTTGCCCGTATTCCTGTTGAAGTTGAATACGCCTCGGAGTTTAGGTATCGTAGTCCAATTATCTATAAAGATGATATTGTTATAGCCATTAGCCAAAGTGGCGAAACAGCCGATACCCTAGCAGCTATCCGACTTGCTCGCGAGGCAGGTGCGCTTGTTTTAGGTATTTGCAATGTGGTTGGCTCGAGCATACCTCGCGAAACCGATGCAGGTGTTTACACCCATGCTGGACCTGAAATTGGTGTTGCCTCAACCAAAGCATTTACTGCACAAGTAACCGTGCTAACGCTAATGGCCATGCTACTTGGTCGTAAGCGAAATATTATTACCCAAGAGCGCTACGAGCAGCTCATTTGCGAGATGATTGCCGTGCCCGATAAAATTGAGAAAATCCTCGAATCGAACGATAGGGTGCAGGAAATTGCAAAAGTTTTTACCGAATCAACAAATTTCCTTTACTTAGGTAGGGGCTACTTCTTCCCTGTTGCACTTGAGGGTGCTCTTAAGCTCAAAGAAATTTCGTACATACACGCCGAAGGCTATCCTGCTGCCGAAATGAAACATGGCCCTATTGCTTTAATTGATGAGAAAATGCCAGTTGTGGTTATCGCACCACAGGACAGTAGCTACGAAAAAGTGGTTAGCAACGTTCAGGAGGTTAAAGCCCGAAAAGGAGTTGTTATTTCAATTATAACCGAAGGCGATACGGTAATTCAGAGCATGTCTGACTACACCATCGAAATACCAAAAGCCAGCGAAATTGTAGAGTCGCTTTTAGCCGTTGTTCCCCTACAACTACTCGCCTACCACATTGCGCTTATGAGAGGTTGTAACGTTGACCAACCCAGAAATTTGGCTAAATCGGTAACCGTTGAGTAATGAAAGTTATTCTCTCCAGAACAATTGATTTTTTAAGCAATCTCAAGGTTAATAACTCACGCGAGTGGTTTAACAGCAATAGGAACGAGTACGAGTTTGCACGACAAAACTTTGCCGACTTTACCAACACGCTTATTGCAAGCATTAAAAGTTTCGACCAAAGTATAGGTACGTTAGAGGCAAAGGATTGCACCTTCAGAATTTTCCGCGATATCCGCTTCTCGCCCAATAAGGCTCCATACAAAACAAATATGGGCGCATACATTTCGCGAGGTGGTAAAAAAAGTTTGTTTGCAGGATACTACTTCCATTTAGAGCCTAACGAATCGTTCATCTCGGGTGGTATTTACATGCCTGAATCATCTGTTTTAAGGGCAATTAGGAGTGATGTTGAAACTTACCCCGAGCGCTTTATTGATATTGTTGAGTCCAAAAGCTTTAAAAGCACCTTTAATTCAATCGGGTTCGACTCGCTAAAAAAGGTTCCCAAAGGCTTTTCGACAGATTCGCCTGTAGCCGAATACCTAAAACTTAAGCATTTTACGCCCACGCACAAATTATCAAATCAAGCTGTTTTATCGGATAGTTTACTGGACTACACCGTGGAGGTGTATAAAAAAATGCTTCCCCTCATTGAATTTCTAAACGAGGCCATAGAGCATAGCCATAGCTAGAACGGCCTAAAGCCGATTATCTCCCTAACTTCCTTAACCGTTTTGCTAGCGCTTTCTCTTGCTTTCTCAGCACCAACTTTTGCAATCTTCCTCAGATAATCTGTATCGCTTAGTATAGCCTCAATGCGCTCCCTAAAAGGTTCGGTAAAGGATATGATATCCTCAGCAAGCTGCTTTTTCATATCGCCATAACGAATTTCACAGGCATTGTACTTGTCGTTAAAAAACTGCTGAGTATCTGCGGAGGAAACAACGCTCATTAAGGTAAATAAATTTTGTATTGGTTCGGGTTTTGGCTGGTTTGGCTCAGTTGGGCCGCTATCGGAAACTGCCTTCATTACCTTTTTGCGTATTGTAGCAGGATCGTCTGAAAGGTATATGGCATTTCCTTCCGACTTCCCCATCTTTCCGCTACCATCAAGTCCAGGAATTTTTACCAGCTGCTCACCAAAATTATAGGCTACAGGTTCGGGAAAATAGTCGACATTATACAAACGGTTAAACCTGTTGGCAAAAGTTCGCGTCATCTCCAAATGTTGCTCCTGATCTTTTCCTACCGGAACCTTATGGGCTTTGTGAATGATTATATCAGCAGCCATAAGGGTTGGATAAGTTAGCAAACCAGCATTCACATTGTTAGGCTGAGTGCGTACCTTATCCTTAAACGACGTGCAACGCTCAAGTTCGCCAAGGTAAGCATTCATGTTAAGCAAAAGGTAAAGCTCTGGTATTTCAGGAATATCACTCTGAACATAAAGGGTGGCAACCTCGGGGTCGAGACCACATGCAATATACTCGGCCAAAACCTGCTTAACCGAACCGTGCAAGTCGTCGGGTGTTGGATGCGTTGTAAGCGAATGGTAATCGGCAATAAAAAAGTAGCACTTGTTTTCGTGCTGCATTTTCACAAAGTTTTTAAGCGCTCCAAAGTAGTTGCCTAGGTGAAGTTTACCTGTCGATCTGATTCCGCTAACAACAATATCCATAGTAAAAGTAGGTTATAAATTATGCCGCCAAAGATACAAAACATTTTGGGCTTATACACAAACCCGTTTAGCCCCGTTTAACCAAAGAGAGTTTAAAGCAAAAAGCTATCTTTGCAAAAATATTAGGAGGACAACGAGATGGAAGGAACACGACTAAACAAGGTGAACCGTCAAATTCAAAAAGATTTAGGCGAAATATTTCAGCGTCAATCGCAATCGCTTTTGCAAGGTAAAATGATTACCGTAACCACCGTTAGGGTTAGCCCCGACTTGGGCATTGCCAAAGTTTACCTTAGCATATTCCCTTCAACCAATAAGGATGATGTTTTTGCTTTAGTAAAGCAAAACACAAAAGCAATTAGGCACGAGCTGGCCCAGCGAATAAAAAACCAAATGCGCATAGTACCCGAGCTTCAATTCTTTATCGACGACTCGCTTGACTATATCGAAAACATCGACAGGCTACTAAACGATTAACGCATGGTTCGATTTTTCATTTCCGTAGCAAGTCGGTTCATCCCTCGCCATCACCTTCAACGTTTTTCGGCATTTATCCTGAGAATTGTTGGTATTTTCTACCTTGGAAATAAGTTCGAAGATCCAATTACGGGTATTAAGTACCGTAAGCTGTTACCTTATGGTCGTATTCAATCGCGACCAAATGCATTGGCCCCGCATTCCATGTCACTTGAGAGGCACCGTTTGCTTTGGCTATATCTAAAAGAACGTACCAACTTCTTCTCCAATAATCTAAAAGTCTTGCACATTGCTCCCGAGTACTGTTTCTTAAAACGGTTTAAAAAGATGAAAAACCTTAGCTATACAACTGCCGACCTTGTGTCGCCTTGGGCTGAGGTTAAACTCGACGTACAAAACATGCCTTTTGATGAAAACTCGTTCGATGTAATTCTTTGCAACCATGTACTCGAGCATGTTTCCGACGATAAGCTAGCATTAAGTGAGCTTTTTAGGGTGATGAAACCTGGTGGGTTTGGCATATTTCAAGTTCCCATAGATGTATCGATTGAGAAAACCCAAGAGGACAAAGCGATTAACACACCTGAGCTACGTGAAAAACATTACGGCCAACGCGACCACCTTAGGCTGTATGGCGCCGACTATCCTAAGCGCCTTAGCAACGCTGGGTTTATTGTTACTGCCGACAGCTTTGTTCAAACCCTACCACAACATTTAGCCAAGCGGTACGGCCTACCCAATGACGAAATAATTTACCTTTGCGTAAAACCCATTACCCAGCAATAAATGAACTTTGCCCTCTACATAGCGCGTAGGTATCTGTTTGCAAAAAAATCGCACAACCTAATCAACATCATATCAATAATTTCGGTTGTGGGTATGGCTACAGGCGTTATGGCTCTGGTAGTTGTGCTCTCGGTGTTTAATGGGTTCGACTCGCTAATCAGGAGCATGTTCTCAACCTTCGACTCGGACCTTAAGGTTGTTTTGGTTGAAGGTAAAACTTTTTCCGACACCCTTCCTGAGATTGATAAGCTCAGAACCAACCCCTCAATTGCTGTTTTCTCTGAGGTTCTTGAAGAAAACGCAATTTTTAAGTACAACAGCAAACAGCATATTGGCACCATAAAAGGGGTTAGCCGAAACTACCCTGAGCTAACAGGAATTGATTCGATGATGATTGATGGTGAGTTCCTACTTTGGCGAGGCAGCCAGCCTTTAGCGGTTATGGGACAGGGTGTTGCATACTACCTTAATGCAAACCTGGCACATTTCGATCCAATTGAAGTTTACATGCCTCGAAGAGGAAGAATGCCAACGTTCACATCAGCATCAGCCTTTACATCAAAAATCATTATGCCATCAGGCGTATTTGCCATTGAGCAAGAGTTCGACTCGCAGTTCATTATTACCCCAATTGAGTTTATCCGAAATTTGCTTAGCTACAAAACTGAGGTTACATCAATTGAGGTGATGCTAAAACCCAAGATTTCGGTATCGAAAGCACAAAGAGAGTTTGAGGAAATACTTGGGCCTAGCTATAAAGTGCTTAACCGATTTCAGCAAAACGAATCGTTGTACCGCACAATGAAATCGGAAAAATTGGCCATTGGGCTAATCCTTACGTTAATACTTTTAATTGCCTCCTTCAATATTGTGGGTACCCTCTCAATGCTCATTATTGATAAGCGTAAGGATGTTGAAACGCTAAGAAGCCTTGGGGCAAGCAACGATCAAATACAAAAGATTTTTTTGGTTGAGGGTATGCTGGTTTCTTTTGCCGGAACCTTTATCGGAGCCATTTTGGGCCTTACCATTTGCTGGCTGCAAATTACTTTTAAACTGGTTAAACTAAGCGGAGTGGGCGGTTTTATTGTAGATGCATACCCTGTAGATGTTCAACCGTTTGATATCGCAATAATTCTTTTAGTGGTTATAGCCATTGGATATTTTGCCGCTCGATTCCCTGTACGAATTATAACCCAACGGATTTTTAAGCAGGAACAAGAGGGTAATCATTAGCCTGCTTTTTGAAAAACGCCAAATGCTAAGCATTAAAAATTTAACTGTTGCTTTCGGTGGTACAAAAGTACTAACAAACCTTAATCTCTCCATATCAAGGGGTGAGTCTGTTGGTATTGTTGGCGAGTCAGGTTCGGGAAAATCCATTACAGCGCTCAGCATCATGGGCCTTTTGCCCAATAACGCCACAATTGAATTGGGCAGCATTCTACTTGAGTTTGACTCTAACAAAACGCTTGACCTAGTAAAAGCCAGTAGCAATCAGCATCGAGACGTGAGAGGCAAAATTGTCTCCATGATATTTCAAGAACCCATGACCTCACTAAACCCATCGATGAGATGTGGTGAGCAGGTTATTGAGGCAATTATCCTACACCAAAGCGTTAATACAACCGAAGCCAAAAAAATATGTATTTCCCTTTTTGAGGAGATGCTTCTGCCAAACCCCTTAAAAGTTTACAAAAGCTATCCACATCAGCTCAGCGGCGGACAAAAGCAACGCGTAATGATTGCAATGGCACTTGCTGGCAATCCATCAATACTCATTGCCGATGAGCCAACCACCGCACTCGATGTAACCGTTCAGAAAGAGATTATCGCTTTGCTTAAGCGCATTATTGACCAACGCAACATGAGCCTAATTTTTATTACGCACGATTTAGGCGTTATTAAAGAGGTCGCAAATAATTTAGTGGTGCTTAAAGATGGTGTAGTGGTTGAATCGGGTAAAACAAGCACACTGTTATCAAACCCAAAACATGCATATACCAAGGGGTTAATACGCTGCCGACCACCAATTAACTCGCGGCCAAAAACCTTACCTACAGTCCAAGATTTTTTAGATGGTAATACACCGATCACCTTAAATACTGACGAAAAGAAAGAGGCAGTTACCGAAAGTAGCATTTATTCAAAAGACCCTCTGCTTTGTATTAAAAACCTACGCGTAACCTATACGGTTAAACGAAACTTTTGGGGTAAACCAACAGATCAGCTCACAGCGGTAAATAATATTAGCGTAAACCTTTATCCAAACGAAACACTAGGCTTAGTTGGCGAATCGGGTTGCGGAAAAACTACTCTTGGTCGAGCAATACTTGGGCTAACCCCAATTGCCAGCGGTAGCATAAGCTACAAAGGCAAAACCCTAAAAGGCATGTCGAACGAGGAGTTAAAGGCTTTCCGTAAAGAGGTACAGCTTGTTTTTCAGGATCCCTTTTCATCGCTAAACCCAAGGCATACCATAGGGCAAGTGCTAACCGAGCCTATTCGCTTCTATAAGTTGGCCTCAGGCCAAAAAAATGCTCGGCTTAAGGCCATGGAGATGCTTGAACTCGTATCGATGCCAACCGATAGCTTTTATAGGTACCCTCATGAGTTTTCGGGAGGCCAGCGACAGCGCATTGCTATTGCGCGGGCACTTACGGTTAATCCCAGCGTTTTGGTTTGCGATGAAATGGTATCGGCTCTCGATGTTTCAATCCAGGCACATATTCTAAATTTGCTTAATAGGCTTAAGCATGAGCTTAACCTTACCTACCTATTCATTTCGCACGACCTATCAGTAGTGAAATACATGAGCAACCGGATTCTGGTAATGAACAATGGCGAAATAGCCGAAGAGGGGAGTGCCGATGAAATTTACACAACCCCAAAATCAGCCTATACTCAAAGGCTTATATCGTCGATACCTGGTTTGGAGATTTAAAAGAAATCATCCTCAGAGATAAGCAGCTGATCGTCCTGAT
>CAZGQZ010000125.1:0-5043 GCA_964527985.1 uncultured Rikenellaceae bacterium
CTAAAGCAAACATTCTCAAAGAGCAAGGTCGATTGGATTCCAATTGCAACCAACGAAGATTACGTGAAACCTCTTATCAAACTTTTTAAGCAAAGAGCTTAAGGTATGCTAAAGATGAAAACGAAACAGAATTTATATTTCATAATTTTTTTAATTGTTGCGATTCTTCCTATTCAACATAAAGTAATGGCTCAGAATCCAACATTCATGTTCAAGTCAAACTTGTCGTCAGATACTATACTGATTGGCGATAGGGTTGAGCTAAGTATTTACGCATCTATCCCCTCAAACTACAAAGTTGAGTTCCCTATTTTTGCCGATACAATTACTACAGGAATTGAAACGTTGGGTACATCATCAATCGATACAATTTCGATAAGCGACAATAACCTTGAGTTGATGTACAAATTGCTTGTAACTTCGTTCGATAGTGGCTACTTCCGTATTCCTAGTTTTAAGTTGCCTTTATCAAACAACAATTCAGCAGATACTGCTTATACTTCACCTCTTTGGCTTACGGTAAATACTTTGCCTGCCGACACAGCGCAAGCAAACATTTATGACATTAAACCTCCCATTTCGCAGCCCATTACATTTGCTGAGCTGGCACCATGGATTGGAGGATTCTTGCTGCTGGCAGCAATAGTTTGGTTGCTAATTGTTTACCTAAAGCGAAGGAAGAAGAACGAGCCTTTGTTTTTCCCACGAAAACCCATTGAGCCACCTCACGTTATTGCTTTACGTGAGCTAGAGAAAATTCGTGATGGGAAAATGTGGGAAACCAGTAACCATAAATTATTCCATTCGGTTTTAACCGATATTGTTAGGAACTATATTGAGGGTCGTTTTAGTTTACCCGCTATGGAGCAAACCACTTTCGAAATTATTAATAGTTTCAAAAAACACGGTATTATTGAGAACAAGCTTCTAAATGAGCTGGAAGATACTCTTTCATTTGCCGATTTGGTAAAGTTTGCTAAGATGATACCTACGGCAGATGAAAATAAGAGTAACCTCGATTTTGGGTTTAAGTTCGTGAACGAAACCAAGCAGGTTGAAGAAAACAATAAACCGGAGGAGAGTAAAAAGGAAGAAGTTTCCAACGTATTTGAAAATAAAACCATTAACATAAAGGAGCAATGATTGGAATTACATTTGCACACCCAAAGTTGCTGTACCTTTTGCTTTTAATCCCATTTATTATTGCCTGGTACATTTTTAGGCAGAAGGATTCAAAGGCAAGTCTTCAAATATCAACCCTTGCGGGTTTTGGCAAGGCACCGTTTTCTATCAGGGTATATTTACGTCACTTACCATTTGCATTGCGAACACTTGCCATAGCTTTGATTGTGGTTGTATTGGCTCGACCTCAGTCGTCGAATACTTGGCAGAATATTGATACAGAAGGAATTGATATTATGATTGCTCTCGATATTTCGAGCAGCATGCTAGCACGCGATTTTGAACCTGATAGGATTGAAGCCGCCAAAGATATTGGAATTCAATTTGTTTCAGGTAGAAGAAATGACAGGTTGGGTTTAGCAATATTTGCTGGTGAAAGTTTTACAATGTGCCCATTAACCACCGATCATGCCTCGGTAATTAATATGTTTAAAGATATTAAGATGGGACTACTTGAGGATGGAACTGCCATTGGTTCAGGATTGGCTACCGCAGTTGCTCGCCTTGCCGATAGCGATGCCCTTAGCCGGGTTGTAATTCTTTTAACCGATGGAGTTAATAACCGAGGCGAGGTTGCTCCACTAACTGCAGCTGAAATTGCAAAAACTTATGGCGTAAGAGTTTACGCCGTTGGCGTAGGTTCACAGGGAATGGCTCCTTACCCTGTTCAAACACCTTTTGGCACTCGTTATCAGGATATGAAGGTAGAAATTGACGAGGAAGTTCTTTCTCAGATAGCCGAAATGACTGGAGGGAAATATTTTAGGGCAACCGACAACGAAGCTTTAAAAAAAGTGTACGAGGAGATTGACCGGTTGGAGAAAACAAAAATTGAAGTTACAGAGTTTAGTAAGAAACAGGAGGAATTTCGAAAGTATGCGCTGTTAATGCTTGCTTTACTTGCCTTGGAAGTATTACTAAGAACAACAATATTGCGAAGTATACCATAATTTTTAACTAGAATAAAGTTGCTTACAAATGTTTAGGTTCTCGAATCCAGAGTTTTTATACTACCTTATCATTATTCCATTAATGCTGGGTTTATACATCTTTGCTGTTTCCACACAGAAGCAACGATTACGCAATTTTGGTAACCCAGATCTCTTAAAGCAGTTAATGCCGTTGGCTTCCATTCGTAGGGGTTGGTTTAAATTCATTGTTCTGTTAGTGGCAATTGCATTTGCAATAGTTGGGTTGGCTGGTCCTCAGTTTGGATCGAAGTTAACAGAGGTAAAGCGTAAAGGAATTGAACTGATTATTGCTCTCGATGTTTCGAACAGCATGCTTGCTCAGGATATTCAACCGAACAGAATTGAAAGAGCGAAGCAGGCTATTTCGCGATTAGTCGATCAGCTAACCTCCGATAGAATTGGACTAATTGTATTTGCTGGCGATGCCTACGTTCAGCTTCCTGTTACTAACGATTACGTTTCAGCTAAAATGTTTCTTTCATCCATAAACCCAGGAATTGTTGGAAAGCAGGGAACAGCAATGGGGCGAGCGATTGATTTGGCTGCTAGCTCTTTCAGTCCACAGGAGGAAACTAAAAAGGTAATTGTGGTTATATCCGACGGGGAAAACCATGAGGACAACCCCGTTGATGCAGCCAAAAAAGCCGCCGAGAGAGGCGTAGTGGTTCATGCCATTGGAATTGGATCGCAGCAGGGAGCGCCCATTCCAGTTTCCTCGCGCCGAACCAGCGACTTTTTAAAGGACAAGGATGGGAATGTTGTTGTTACAAAACTCGACGAGGAAACTCTTTCGAAAGTAGCAGTTACAGGTGGGGGTAAATACGTTAGGGCAACAAACACACAACTCGGATTGCTACCACTTTTCGATGAGATAAACAGGCTTGAGAGAGCGGAATTTAAGGAGAAAGTATACTCCGAGTACGACGATCAGTTTCAGTACCTTTTTGCAGTTGCTTTCATACTTCTATTGCTTGAATTTTTTGTTCTTGAACGTAAGAATAAATGGGTTAAACGGATTAATCTTTTTGGAGGAAACGAACAATGATTGCAAAACGCTTTTTCCAAACATTCATATTTTTTGCTAGTATTTCCCTAGTGTTTAACGCTTTTTCGCAAAGCGAAAAGAAGTCTATTCGTGAAGGGAATAGAGAGTACAGAAAGGGAAATTTTATCGATTCTGAAATTTCGTACCGTTCGGCACTGGAGGAAAATCCATCCTCCTTCAAAGGAAATTTTAACCTTGGCGATGCCATGTACAAGCAGGAAAACTTCGAGGAGGCTACCAAAATTTTCGAGGAACTTTCTGCACTAAATCTTTCTCCTAAAGAGAAAGCGGAGATTTTCCATAACCTAGGGAATTCATACTTTAAGCAGGAAAAGTATCCTGAAAGCGTTGAGGCCTACAAGAATGCTTTACGAAATTACCCCGACGATATGGAAACCAAATACAATTTGGCTCAGGCTCAACGTAAGCTAGTTCAACAGCAACAGCAGCAAAATAACCAGGGAGAAGGAGAGAACGAAGAGAATAAGGACAAAAAAGAAAACCAAGAGAATAAGGAGAACCAGAAGGATAATCAGGATAAAGACAAAAAAGATGAGAATCAACAGAATCAACAGCAGCAAGACCAACAGAATCAGAAGCAAGAACAGCAGCAACAGCAGCAACAAATTTCTCAAGAAGATGCCCGCCGAATGATGGAGGCACTTCAAAATAACGAAAAGGATATACAAGATAGGGTTCGGGAACAACAAGCAAAATCGGCCAACGTGAAGGTTGAGAAAAACTGGTAAAGTTTATGAGCATGAAAATTAAAAGGTTGATACTATTTTTTGTTCTTTTTGCAGTGGCAATTGTAGCTCTACCACAGGATGTGGAGTTTACAGTTACCGCTCCTTCGGTAGTTGCACAGGGAGAACAGTTTCGGCTGTCGTTTACACTAAATGCACGACCACAAGAGTTTAACCCACCATCGTTCGATAGTTTTTACATTCTTGCTGGCCCCAGCACCTCGTCGAGCAGTAGCGTTGAAATAATCAACGGGAAAATGACCCAAACATTCAACTACTCATACACTTATATTCTGGAGGCAACAACAGAAGGGAAATTTACTATTGAGCCGGCCAAGGTTACCGTAGCGAAAAAAGAGTATTCAACCAAACCTTTTACCATAGAGGTTGTAAAGGGAACTACCAATCCATCATCACAAAATTCTCAGGGACAACAAAGTTCACAGCAAGCAGCAAGTCAGCCCACTAACGATATGTTTGTTTCCGTTGACCTTGATAGAAAAACAATTTACCGTGGGCAGGCTGTTTTAGCAACCATTGCCATTTATACCAGAAGCAATATTGCAGGTTTTGAGGAAGTTAAGTTTCCTTCGTTTACCGGGTTCTGGAATCAGGAAGTAGAAACGCCCAATAATGTTACATTCCAGAGGGTAAACCTTAATGGGAAAATATATAACATGGGCGTTCTCAAAAAGTATCTACTTTTCCCTCAGCGCACCGGCGAAATAAAGGTCGATCCATTCGAGATTGTTGTTCTCACTCAAATGCGAAGCGGAAGGTCGCAGTCAATTTTCGACGATTTTTTTGGAGCATACCAAACTGTTAGGAAGAAACTTTCTAGTAAGCCGATTACACTAAAAGTAAAAGAGTTGCCAACAAATGCCCCAGCTTCATTTTCGGGGGCTGTTGGTAAGTTTTCGTTTGATGCGAAGCTCGACAAACAAAAAGTTAAAACCAATGAAGCGGTAACGCTTCAAGTAAGAATTTCGGGAAGTGGAAATATTAGATTGATAGAAACACCCAAAATAGAATTTCCGGGTGGTTTCGAGGTTTTTGATCCCAAGGTGTCCGATAACATTAACACAACTTCACAGGGCGC
>CAZGQZ010000125.1:5143-7828 GCA_964527985.1 uncultured Rikenellaceae bacterium
TTTATAAAAACCGATACCAGAAAGTTATCGAAGGGTATTGTTTTTATTTATGGAAGTTCATATTTACCGCTGCTTTTCGTAATACTAATTGTATTAGCGGTTATAGCATTTATCGTAATTCAAAAAAATCGTAAGCTTAACAGTAATGTAATTCTGGTAAAAACGCGAAAGGCGAATAAGGTAGCAAGGCGAAGACTAAGGCAAGCGCATAAATTTTTGGAAGAATCGAATACTGAATTGTTTTACAACGAATTATTACGGGCTATGTGGGGATATGTTTCGGACAAGCTAAGCATTCCAGTAGCGAACCTAACCAGCGACTCGGTAAAAGAAAAATTGATTTTGCAAAATATTGAAGAGCAAGACATAGATGAGTTTCTAAACATTATTTCGACTTGCGAATATACTCGATATGCACCCAAAAGTGAGTCTTCGCTAATGACCGAATTGTACAAACAGGCTCATAACCTGATTTCAAGAATTGAGGGAACCATCAATAAAAATTAGTTTCAATGAAAGCGTTAAAATTAGTTGTATCGATATTTCTGGTTGGTATTACCTTCGTTTCTAAGTCAAATCCCGACTCTTTGCTAGTTGTAGCAAACGAACATTACGCAAATAGTAGGTACGAAGAGGCAGCTCAGGTTTACCAAATGCTTGTTGATAGCGGTTATCAGAATGTTGCTATTTACTATAATCTTGGTAACAGTTTCTTTAAAATGAACCAAGTTCCTCATGCCATTCTGAACTACGAGAGAGCTCGCCTGCTTGACCCGAATGATGAGGATATTGAGTTTAACCTTGAAATGGCCAGAACATTTACGGTTGATAGGATAGAACCTTTACCTGAATTCTTTCTGGTTTCGTGGTACAGAAGTGTTAGGGGAGTATTTTCATCGAACGCTTGGGCGATAATTTCTATACTTCTTTTTGCTGTAACATTGGTCTTAAGTTTGTTCTTTTGGTTCTCAAGGGTAAGGTCGGTTAAACGGTTATCATTTTCCATAGCCATAGTTGCGTTATCACTTTCAATGTTAACAATTCTATTTAGTAAACAGGAGAAGTTGATGCTAACCCAACGTAATCAAGCAATAATATTTCAGCCTGTAGTTGCCGTAAAAAGTTCGCCCGGTGAATCGGGTAAAGATATATTCATACTTCATGCAGGAACTAAGGTTAAAATTACAAAAGCACTGGGCGACTGGGTTGAAGTGCGCATTGCCGACGGCAATAAAGGTTGGGTACAAAGTGTTGCAGTGGAACTAATTTAGCCTTGCTTTAGGGGAATTGAAACTATAAACTCTGTTCCTTTTCCGGGTTCTGATTTAACGTCGATGGTTCCGTTGTGCTCCTCAATTATTCCGTAGGAAATTGAAAGGCCAAGTCCGGTACCTTTTCCCACTTCCTTGGTTGTAAAAAACGGATCGAAAATGTTTCGAATTACATCCTTAGGAATTCCATTGCCATCATCCTTTACGGTAATAACGCACCTTCCATCACTCTGTTTCGTTGAAATGGCTATGGTTCCCTTGTTTTCAATGGCATCGATTGCATTTGAAATAAGGTTCATTAAAACCTGATTCATTTTACCCATTTTACACTCAATGTCGGGAAGTGAAGAATCGAGTTCCTTAATAATTTCGATATTGTGCTTGTACTTGTTTTTTAGTAGAACCAGCACACCTTCAATTATTTTGTTAAGATTGGTAAACGAGAATTCTTCCTTTTCGCTTCGCGAGAAGTTACGTAAACCCTGAACAATTTCGGCGGTACGCTGAGCACCAATCATTATATCATTAATGGTTTCACGGATTGCTTTGTAGGCTCCTTCAAAATCATTTTTATCTTTTGATTCAATAATTTTACGTATTATTTCTTCAGGTTTTTCGCTCGATTTATCTAATTCTAATATTAATTGTAGAACCTGATCAACATCAACAAAATCGCGCATAATGCTATTTACACCGGCATAAACAAAATTAATGGGATTGTTTATTTCATGTGCAATTCCCGCCGTTAGTACACCTAACGATGCCATTTTCTCAGCTTTTATAAGTTGATTGTGCGCTGCTTCAAGATTATTCTTTTGATTAAGAATCTCTTCGTTCTGTTTTTGTATTAGCTCTGCCTGAGCAACAATCTCATCGAGCATGCTTATGGTTTCCTGGTGTGCTTTTTTAATCTCGGTAATATCGGAGTCAATGGCAACAACTTTTGTTATCTCTCCGTCCGAATTGGTTATGGGCGTTAAGGTTGTTTGCAGCCATATAGAATCTTTACTTGCTGTTTTAAATGATGTTTCGTAGTTAACGGATTCTTTCGTTTCAATACATCTTTTAAAAACTTCTTCAACAAATTCGTAAGTGCTAACATCGAATAGTGTAGGCTTGTTCTCGGGTGCAATATCTTCAAGTTTAATACCTGAAATTCTGGTAAAAACAGGGTTTACCCATTCAATTTCCCCATTGGGATTAATAATAATAACGCTGTTGTCGGTTTTACTGGCAACAACCGAAAGTTTTTCTAGCTCCTTGTTGGTTTCTTCAAGTAGTTCAGCTTGAGCCTTCAGTTCCTCATTCTTTTGAAATATTTCGTTGTTTTTTAGTTCAATGGCTTGGTTCTTTTCCTCAAGCATCTTGTTGGCTCTCTTTTTGTTTGAGTAGCTCATGAATATGAAGAAAAGCA
>CAZGQZ010000126.1:0-1376 GCA_964527985.1 uncultured Rikenellaceae bacterium
CCGCAGCTAGTGGCTGGGCCAATTGTTAGAGCAGCCGAGTTTATTCCGCAGCTGTACCGGAAATATAGCCTTACTAAGCGTGAGTTTGGGCATGCCATCTTTTTAATAATGAATGGCATGATAAAAAAGGTGATTATTTCCGACTATATCTCAATAAACTTTGTGGATAGGGTTTTTCAAAGCCCGTTGAGCTACTCAGGTTTCGAGAACTTGCTGGCAACCTACGGATACTCAGTGCAAATATACTGCGATTTTTCGGGCTATACCGATATGGCCATAGGGTTAGCCCTTTTGCTGGGCTTTAGGTTACCAATAAATTTTAACTCACCCTACAAAGCAGTAAATATTACCGATTTTTGGCATCGTTGGCATATTTCTCTCTCATCGTGGTTACGCGATTACCTCTACATTCCCATAGGTGGGAGTAAGAAGGGCACACTTCGTACATACATAAACCTAATGGTAACAATGCTTTTAGGTGGATTATGGCACGGAGCAAATTTCCGTTTTGTAATTTGGGGCGGGATACATGGTATATCATTGGCACTGCATAAACTTTGGCTGAGTGTGTTTCCTGCTAGCCAACAACGATCAAAATTGTGGAAAAGGATTTTGTCGGCGTTTTTTACGTTCCATGTCGTTTGTTTTTCGTGGATTTTTTTTAGAGCCAATAGCATGGAGAACGCCACAGCCATGATTAGGCAGATAGTGAGCCGTTTTGGTTGGCAATCGTTTGCTCAGGTAGTTAACTCCTATTTACCCGTGTTGCTGCTTATGGTAATTGCACTCGGTGTTCACTGGTTTCCTGTAAAGTGGAAAGAGTTTTATCGCGGAAAATTTATTGAAACACCTGTTTTTGTTAAGTTTATTCTGGCTGTTCTTTTGGCAATTCTAATTTTTCAGGTTAAAGCCTCCGACATTCAGCCATTTATCTACTTTAGGTTTTAATCAAACTTCTTGGCTCAACCGAAAGGATGGTTTGGTGTTTTTTTTCAGCGCTCAATTTTGTACCTTTCCGTTCGAAAAATTGCGAATAACATGAAAATTTCATCGAATTTTGATAGCGGTAACATTGAAATAGTTAACGCCGAAAAGCATGATAATATAAGGCTTAAAATTAGGGTCGATTCCTATGCCGATACTTTTCAGTGGTTCTATTTCCGTTTGCACGGAGCCGAAGGCTTTCCGTGTAAATTCAGTATAGAGAATGCTGGCAAGGCAAGCTATCCCGAGGGATGGCCTGGTTATAGCGTGTACGCCTCCTACGACCGCGTAACTTGGTTTTGCGTTCCAACATCTTATAGTAATGGCGTTTTAACATTTGAGTACACTCCTTTGGAGAATTCGTTGTTTTTTGCCTATTCGGCACCTTACTC
>CAZGQZ010000126.1:1476-7815 GCA_964527985.1 uncultured Rikenellaceae bacterium
AGTATTCTGGGTAATTTAAGGGTTAACGCATCGGGTAAAAACTTAAACCGTGAGTGGGGAAATCCCGATAAGTCGTTAAGTCCCGAGGTTTACTATGTGCGTAAGAAAATGGAGCAAACGGGTGTTGACATGTTCCTCGACATTCATGCTGATGAGGGTTTGCCCTACAGCTTTGCTTCGGGCATTGAGGGAATTCCATCGTACGACGATAGGCTAAAGTGGTTGCAAGAAACGTTTCTGGCCAAGTGGGCCGAGTATACTCCCGATTTTCAGACCGAGCATGGTTATCCTAAAAACGAGCCAGGTAAAGCAAACCTCAATATAGGTTCAAAGTTTGTTGGCGAGCATTTTAAGTGCATGTCAATGACCATTGAAATGCCTTTTAAGGATAACGCAAACCTACCCGATAAGCATTTCGGTTGGTCGTCGGTTAGGTCGATGAAGCTTGGAGAGAGCATTCTAAATCCTATTCATTTTGTAATTGAGAGGTTAAGATAAGATTATGAAGAATTTTATGGTAAAAATTTTGGCGCTGGCCATAATGCTGCCACTATTTAATGCATGTAAGGTAAGCAGTAAAGTGGCCGCTTGGCAAATACCAGCTGATGAGTATGCTTTTATTGAGTACTACCAAACCAACGACGGACGTGCATTGGAGGGCAAACCATTTCCAGGTCGCCGAATTGATGGGCCTACTTATGCCTTTAACCCCGAAACTGGTGAGCTAAACTCGTATGCAGGGGTAGAGTATAATACCGATTCGCTTAGAGTTATGCTCGGAAGAGGCTTGGTTTTAAGAGGAACGCAAGGAGGCGGTTTGCATAGCCGCTTAATCCCTCATTCAACGCTGTCGTTTGAAGAAGGGAAGTTGAGGGTTGAAGGTATTTCGCCTGAGGGCGTTAATGTTGTATGGGATAATCAGCCAATTTTACTTAAGGTTGGTGAGCCTTGGGAAAACCGAACAGTGGAGGTGGATACACTTTCCTCACCCGACGGACGGGTTATTGTAGAGAACACAACAACCTATACTATGGTTTTTCATGGCTTTTTGAAAAAGGAAAAGCTCTCCAATAACTAGGAGAGCTTTATTATCTTGTTGATTATTTGAGGACATTACGCGCTAATTGCCCTGATTGTGCTGGCAAGCTGGTTTATGTTAATCTTATCCATTTGTACGGTTATTTTTGCCTGTTCGTAGTATTTCTTCCTTTCATCGAGTACTCGAATTATATACTTGTTTAGCTCTTCTTTTGATTTTCCCCAGAGTAATGGCCTATCCTTTTTCGATTCGATTAGCCGAGCGAGTAGCTCACCAACTTCAACCCTAAGGTAGATGGTCAGACCAACCTCGTTCATAAAATCAACGCTATTGTAAAAGCATGATGTGCCTCCGCCGGAGGCTACAATTATGTTGCCTTCTATTTGTGAAACTTCCTTAAGCGCTTCGTTCTCAATAGTTCTAAAGTGATCTTCACCATAAATCTCAAAAATCATTTTAACCGATTTTTTGTGCTTTTCTTCAATGTAGGTGTCCAGATCGATAAACTTATAACCAAGTACACTTGCTAATTCCTCACCAATGGTTGACTTTCCACTGGCCATGAAACCAATTAGGAATACCTTCATACTAGAGATGGGTTAGGTTGAACGGGCATAAATATACCAATTTGTAACCTAAATTGCAATGCTTCAAAAAAACACCTTATAGCTCGAGAGTCATTTGCGATGGCGACTCCTTATCGCTATTACTCTCTTGTTGCTCGTGGTTATTTGTGGCCTCTGCTTCTTTCTCTTCTTCTCTTGGTCCTTTTTCGAGGGGCTCAATAAACTTAACCGATTTTACCTGGTAGTTCGAAACTCTTTTCCCTTTTGCCTTAAAGCTCTTAACGCCAATAAACTCTTCGGCATCAATTTGCTCAGGTTGTCTTTCGGCGTGTTTCCCCCCAAAAGTAACCTGTAGGCAAGGATATTCATCATCGTTAACTTCTACTAGGTACGATTTGCCTCCGTTAGAGATAAAACTTTGAGGCTTTTCCGATGGTTCAAGCGTAAAGCGTTTTACGTAGAATAGCTCTTGTTCGCCATCGAAGTAGGCTGCAGTAAAAACCTTTTCCTCGTTATACTTTTCGAGCAGCAGTATGTTGTCGGAGAAGTGTGTGGTTGGATCGATGCCTGAGAGGTAGTACTCGCCATCTTTATTAACAACCAGAAGCCTTTCGTTCGACTGGAATTCGCCAATATACTCTCCTCGTTCATCGTTATTTAGGCGGAATACGTCCCAATCGAACCAAACTTTTATGCCACCAAGCGTACTTCCAATTTTTTCTTTAAGCTGAACCTTGTGTATAGCGTAGCGTGTAAAAATATTACCCTGCGATTGGCGTCCTTTAATGGCAATTTGGCTAAAATCTAACTCCATAATTAGGTTACGCAGGCGTGGGCGAGGTTTAAGAAAAACTTTTAGCACTTCGGCTTCGCCGTTTGGGTTATGGCTAAAGTAAAGTATTTCCGACCCTTCGGTTCCCTTTGTTAGATTGTACTCCTTGTCGCGGGTAATACCAGTTATTGCGCAACGTTTCATCATAATTGCGCCATTTCGGCCATCGCGGTATAGTACATTGTAAATTGTTCGCGTGTCGTTTCGCTTAAATACTGATATATGCTGTATTCTCTTGCCAAAGAAAGCCTTGTCGGACACCTTGGTGATGATGTACTTCCCATTTTTAAGGATAACAATTACATCGTCAATGTCAGAGCATTCGCTTACAAACTCATCCTTTTTAAGGGCAGTGCCAAAGAAACCCTCTTCGCGG
This sequence comes from uncultured Rikenellaceae bacterium, assembly GCA_964527985.1. Lineage (GTDB taxonomy): Bacteria > Bacteroidota > Bacteroidia > Bacteroidales > Tenuifilaceae > Perlabentimonas. Next base: position 4,290 of record CAZGQZ010000126.1, read on the forward strand.
TTTACGTATAGCTTTTCGTTGGCAACAACCACCTTGGTGGCTTCAATGGTATCGAAGCTGCGGATTTCGGTTTTGCGCTCTCGTCCCTTGCCATACTTCTTCTTAATTTGCTGGAAATAGTTGATGGCGTAAGCCACAATATTGGCCAAATGATTCTTTACCTCTTCCATTTCGCCCTCAATACCCTTAATGTGCTCGTCGGCTTTAAAACTATCGTACTTCGAAATTCGCTTAATTTTAATTTCGGTAAGCTTGATGATGTCGTCGCGGGTAACCTCACGGCGAAGCAGCTTTTTGAAGGGGTCGAGCCCTTTGTCAATGGTTTCAATAACCGATTCCCACGTTTCGCACTCCTCAATGGTGATGTAAATTCTATTCTCAATAAAAATCTTTTCGAGTGATGACATGTGCCATCCCTCTTCAAGCTCGTTTAGCCTAATCTCTAGTTCGCGGGTAAGCAAATGCTTTGTGCGTTCAACCGAGGTTCGGAGAACCTCTTTAACGCCCATAAATCGTGGCTTCTTGTCGAAAATGATACACGAGTTAGGCGAGAGCGAAATTTCACAATCGGTAAATGCGTAAAGCGCATCGATGGTTTTATCAGGCGATATATCAGCAGAAAGGTGGATGTGAATTTCCACGTTTTCGGCAGTGTTATCGTCAATTTTTTTAATCTTAATCTTACCCTTATCGTTGGCTTTTAGTATCGAATCAATGAGGGTTGTGGTTGTCTTGCTAAAAGGGATTTCCTTTATTACAAGCGTTTTGCGATCGAGTTTCTCAATTTTAGCCCTAATTTTTACAGCTCCTCCACGGAGTCCATCGTTATACCTCGAACAATCAATATAACCTCCAGTTGGGAAATCGGGGTAAAGCTCAAAGTCTTTCCCTTTTAGGTGAAGAATAGCCGCATCAATGAGCTCATTGAAATTGTGTGGGAGTATTTTTGATGCTAACCCAACCGCAATACCTTCAACCCCTTGTGCAAGTAGCAATGGAAATTTTATGGGCAGGGTAACGGGTTCCTGATTTCGGCCATCGTAGCTGGGCATCCATTCGGTGGTCTTGGGGTTGAAAACCACGTCGAGGGCGAATTTCGATAAACGTGCTTCGATGTAACGCGGGGCTGCTGATCCGTCGCCAGTTAGAATGTTACCCCAGTTTCCTTGCATGTCGATGAGTAGGTCCTTTTGGCCAAGTTGAACCAGCGCATCACCAATTGATGCATCGCCATGTGGGTGATACTGCATGGTATGGCCTATGATGTTGGCAACCTTGTTGTATCGTCCGTCGTCGAGCCGTTTCATGGCGTGAAGTATGCGGCGTTGCACGGGCTTTAGCCCATCATCGAGGTGTGGTACGGCTCTCTCGAGTATTACGTACGAAGCGTAGTCGAGAAACCATTCCTTGTACATGCCTGATACTTGAACCTTTTTGGCTCCTTCACCAGTAATTTTTGCTATACGGTTGTGCTCCTCAGGTGAAGTCTTTCGGGTTCCATCACCATTAAGTAAATCTTCCGCTTCAAAATCGTCGTATTGCATTGTATCTTTTTACGTGCTAATTATAAGTGTTTATACCACAGCCTCTTCCTCAATTTCTAAAACCGATTCGTTTACTTTGGCTGTTTCTGATTCAACAACATCTTCGAGTATATCGCCTTCAACCTTAAGGTTTTCTATGATAAACTCTTGCCTTTCGGGAGTGTTTTTGCCCATGTAAAAGGCAAGGAGGTCGGCTACCTGATCGCTATTTGAGATTCTAACCGGATCGAGTCTTATGTCTTCGCCAATAAAATTCTTAAACTAGTAGGGCGAAATTTCACCTAAACCTTTAAATCGGGTTATTTCAGCGGTCCTGCCCAGTTCCTTTAAGGCTTTTTCCTTCTCATCGTAGCTGTAGCAATACCTTGTGGTTTTCTTATTACGAACTCTAAAAAGAGGAGTTTGCAGAATGAAAAGATGCTCCTGACGGATTAGGTCGGGGAAGAATTGTAGGAAGAAGGTTATGAGCAATAAGCGAATGTGCATGCCGTCAACATCGGCATCGGTGGCAATAACCACTTTATTGTAACGAATATTCTCAATATCCTCTTCAATGTTGAGCGCTGCCTGAAGCAGGTTGAACTCTTCATTCTCGTAAACCACTTTTTTGGTTAAGCCGTAGCAGTTAAGCGGTTTCCCTCGGAGTGAAAATACACCCTGGGTATTCACATCGCGGCTTTTGGTTATTGAACCACTGGCCGAGTCACCCTCGGTTATGAATAGGGTTGTGTTTACGCTTCGCTCATCCTTATCGCCATAGTGAATTCGGCAGTCGCGCAATTTGCGATTGTGGAGGCTTGCTTTTTTTGCCCGATCGCGGGCAAGCTTTTTAATGCCCGAAATGGCTTTTCGTTCCTTCTCCGACTCAAGGATCTTTCGGAGAATTGCATCGGCAACTTCAGGGTTTTTGTGTAGATAGTTATCTAGCGATGTTTTTACAAAATCGCCAATAAACTGACGAACTGAAGGACCGTTAGGTCCAATATCCTTGCTTCCAAGTTTTGTTTTGGTTTGGCTTTCGAAAACGGGTTCTTCAACCCTAACGCTAATGGCCGCAATTATTGAGGTTCGAATATCGGAAGCGTCGAAATCTTTTTTATAAAATTCGCGAATGGTTTTTACGAATGCTTCGCGAAATGCGGTTAGGTGTGTTCCTCCTTGCGTAGTATGCTGACCGTTTACAAATGCGTAGTAATCTTCTCCATAACCGCTACCGTGTGTTATGGCAAGCTCAATGTCAGGGCCTTTAAGGTGTATTGGTGCGTATAGCTGTTGTCCGGTAAGCAGCTCGTTTAGTAAGTCGAGTAATCCGTTTTTCGAAACGTATGAAACGCCATTATACTTGATTACCAGACCAGTGTTAAGGTAGGTGTAGTTGCGCACCATGGTCTCGATATACTCGTTTTGGAAATCGAACTTTCCGAATAGAGTTTCATCAGGAAGAAACTCAACGTAGGTCCCGTTTGCTTCTTTTGCGTTGTCGAAATCTTGCTGATTTGTTATTCGTCCGCAGGAGTACTCAACTAGTTTGGATTTACCCTCGCGGAAACTTTGTATGCGAAATGAGGTTGAAAGGGCATTAACCGCTTTGATACCCACGCCGTTAAGTCCAACTGATTTTTTGAACACCTTCGAGTCGTACTTGGCTCCGGTATTCATTTTTGACGATACATCAACTAGTTTTCCAAGTGGTATTCCGCGACCAAAATCTCTAACAGAAACCTTATGCTCTGTAATGTTTAGCTCAATGGTTTTACCATTGCCCATCATGTACTCATCCACCGAGTTATCGAAAACCTCTTTAAGTAGCACGTAAATTCCATCGTCGGGTTGCGAACCATCGCCAAGTTTACCCACGTACATGCCAGGGCGCAGGCGAATATGCTCGTTCCACTCCAGCGTTCTAATGCTATCTTCTGAATACGTTCCGTCCATCATATGCTATCTCCTAATTAACCCACAAAAATAGAAAATTAATTGGG
>CAZGQZ010000127.1:0-7766 GCA_964527985.1 uncultured Rikenellaceae bacterium
CAACTCTACGAGCCGAATAGTTAATCTTAAGCGCACTTGCTTTTCGCAGCTCCTGCTTAACGTCGGTAATAATACCCATGCGAGTATTCTCATCACCTTTTATGGAAACAGTAAGCATTGCTCTATCGGCTTCGCTAAGGGCATCACGCTCAGAGGTAATAAAATCGCGAATGTCAACTAACGTTTTAAAGGTATCGTTAAGCTGAATGCGCGAATCGGTACCAAAAATACCCTGATACTGCCTTGCTGGCGATCCGATGTAAATGTACGAAACAAGAGATTTTTTCTCAAGTTTAACTACTTCAGTGGCCTCGGGAAGTTTAACTGACACCAACATCTCAGTTTCTCGCATGGTTGTACTAACCATGAAAAAGAAGAGAAGCATGAATACGATGTCGGGCAAAGATGCGGTTGAAATACCAGGAGTACCTTTCCCTCCTTTTTTCTTGAATGTTGCCATTATTTATTCCCTCCCACACTTTTTGGTTCGGCCTCAGAAATACGCTGAGGGTAAACTTTTTGAATAGCCTTTTGTTGATCTTCTGGCAGATCGTTGTAGAGTTTACCGAATTTTGTTCTTGCCAATTCGTCACGTAGCTCGTTATAGGCTGCTACCAACTCGTTCTGAACTAGCATGTACATTCGGTATGATGTACCTCTATCGTTTTGAAGAGAGATTACTCCTTTGCTCACTTCGACTGTGCCAAAGAATTCAATTTCAGTAGGCTGCTTTTCAGGAAGATCAATATCATTGTTTGGGTTAACAATGAACTTTTTAGCTTCTTCTTTAAGCATGCTAACCTCCATGGGCTGCCCTTCAACTAGCAATCGATCGCTTTTGTTTATAAGCACCGTAAAAATATTACGCTGCTTAACATCTTGCTCAGTATCGATTTGTTCGTCTTCTGGCATTGGGGGTAGCATACGTGCTAAACCTGTATCAACATTCATGGTTGTTGTAACCAAAAAGAATATTAATAGCAAGAAAGCAATGTCAGCTAGTGATCCTCCATTTATTTCTGGTGTTGATCGAGCCATTTGAATTATCGTTTTAAAGGCTTTGGGTGAGAATTTAACCTCACCCATAACCTATCGTTTCTATAGTTTAAATAAACCTCTTACACCTGTGTAAACCAAGGCCAGCATTGCAAAGCCAAAAAGGATGTAAGTGGCAAGAATGCCTGTATCGGCAAATCGGAGAACTGCAGGGTTTGAAAAGTCAGCATTGTCAACAGCAGATACAATTGGAGTAGTATCGGCCATGAAATATGCAACTAGAAAAACCAAGCCCAAACCAGCAAGCCCAACTAGAGCTTTTACTGCATTCTTGGGGTTTAGAATAAACTGAACCAATGGGAAAAGAACAGATAGAAGTGCTGCTAATCCTAAAAGAACAACCGCCCAAAGGATATACGAAGAAGCAATTCCAATATGCGCATCAGCCTCAGCGTTCGATATTCTTAAAAAGAAAACCAAAGCGATAACAACAGATGCCCCCATAATTCCCCAAGAAAATATCTTAACTATTGTATTTACTAGGTTATTGGACATGTTATACTATTTTTTAAGATTATACTTCATAAGGATGTCGATAAGAGAGATTGAAGCATCTTCCATGGTATTAACCAGCTTATCGATTTTTGAAACTAGGTAGTTGTAGAAAACCTGTAGGATAATTGCAACGATAAGACCGAATACGGTTGTAATAAGAGCCACTTTAATACCACCAGCAACTAGAGAAGGAGAAATATCGCCAGCAGCTTCAATTGCATCAAACGCAGCAATCATACCAATTACAGTACCCATAAAACCAAACATAGGTGCAATTGCAATAAATAGGGCAATCCAAGTAAGGCCGCTCTCAAGCTGTCCCATTTGAACTGAGCCATATGTAACAACTGATTTTTCAACTACCTCAATGCCCTCGTTTGCACGGTCGAGCCCTTGGTAGAATATGCTAGCAACTGGCCCGCGAGTATTACGGCAAACCTCTTTTGCTGCCTCAATGCCACCTTGTTCCATTGCTTCTTCAATTTTCTTAAGAAGCTTGTCGGTATTAGTTGTTGCAAGGTTAAGGTAGATAATTCTTTCGATTGAAAGAGCTAAACCAAGGATTAAAACAAGAAGAACGATACCCATAAACTCGGGACCACCCTCAATAAATTTAGTTTTAATTTGCTTGTGAATTGATTGCTCTTCCTCTTCAGCATCAGCAGGTGCTGTTGTTGCTGGTGCTTCAACCTCAACAGTATCAGCTTCAACAACGGTTGTGTCTGGAGTTTCAACATTTTCCTCCTGTGCAAAAATGGTTGATGATGCACCAAACATCAGCATTCCAGTAACTGCAAATAATGCAAATAGTTTTTTCATGGTTTGAGTTCGTTTAATGATTACATTCAGATTTATTTAAGCAAAATTACATTAGTTTTTAAAAAATGCAAGCGGAGAGGGCGGGATTCGAACCCGCGATACCCTTTTGAGGTATACACACTTTCCAGGCGTGCGCCTTCGACCACTCGGCCACCTCTCCATGATTATGGCCTATTCATGGCCTGAAATTAGGGGCGCAAAATACAAAAAAAAAATAAAACCACTCACATTTAACAAGATATTTCACCGCTTATCGATTTTGCTAACCTCTCTTTAAGCTCGTTGCCCGAGCACCCATTTCCAATTAGGAACATAAGCTTAGCCACAGCTGCCTCATACGTAATATCGCAACCACCAACAACACCAGCATTTTTTAGCTTTAACCCATTCTCATACTTCTCCATATTAACCCCTCCTGCCTTGCATTGGCTTACGTTAAAAACTACTATGCCCTTTGCAATAGCGTTACTTATACGCTCTAAAAACCAAGGACTTGTAGGCGCATTCCCCGAACCAAATGTTTCGAGAATAACAGCCTTAATATTTGGCGTAGCCAAAACGGCATCTACCAACTGTGGGGTTATTCCAGGGAATAGCTTTAGCACGGCAATATCGGTACTTAGCTTTTTATGAACGCTCAACGGCAAAGGTTTGGTTGTATAGTGAATGCTTGCAAAGTTATACTTAATGCTAATTCCCGCTTGCGCAAGCGGGGGGTAGTTATCGGACCTAAATGCATTGAAATGCTCGGCATTGTGCTTAGTTGTTCTGTTTCCTCTAAAAAGCTGGTTCTCGAAGAATATGGTTACCTCGGGAACCAAGGGCTGGTTATTACTTGAAGCCGCTGCAATTTCAATGGCACTAATCAAGTTCTCCTTCCCGTCGGTTCGAAGTTTACCAATGGGAAGCTGTGAGCCGGTTAGCACAACAGGCTTTTGCAAATTTTCGAGCATAAAACTTAGGGCCGAAGCGGTAAACGACATAGTATCGGTACCATGAAGTATTACGAAACCATCGTATGCTTGGTAGTTCTGCTCCACAATTTCGGCAAGACTAATCCAAAAGGTGGGTGTAATATCGGATGAATCAACTAACGGATTAAATGAAATGGTATCGAGGTTAAAACCAAACTTACGGAGTTCGGGCACCTCGTCGAGTATCTGATTAAAATTGAATGGAGCAAGAGCGCCGGTTTCGGGATTCTCCTTCATTCCGATTGTTCCTCCGGTATAAACTATGAGTATAGACTTTTGCTTGCTCATAAAACGGATTGAATTGAAAATAGATTGATTGCGTTTTGAGTTGTTACCTTTGCTACGTAATCGAGCGAAAGTTCAAGAACATCGGCAACCTTTTGCGCTATAATGGGCAAGTTGGCTGGTTCGTTTCTTTTCCCTCTGTAGGGTGCTGGCGAAAGGTAAGGCGAATCGGTCTCAAGTAGAATTCTGCTCAAATCCATATCCTTAACAACCTTATCTATCCCTCCATTTTTAAATGTTACAACACCACCAATGCCCACGTAAAATGTTTTGTAGCTAATAATGTGGTTGTACTCCTCTATTCCGCCGGTAAAACTGTGAAAAACACCTTTTAACCCTTCGTCAATTTCCTCATCAACAACGCTAAATATCTCATTAAACGAATTTCGCGAGTGAATTATTACTGGCAGTGAGTATTTTTTGGCAAGTTGCAACTGGTATCGGAATGCCTCGGTTTGCTCCTCAACAAAAGTTTTATCCCAGTATAGGTCGATGCCAATTTCGCCAATAGCGAAATATTTATTTTTAGTAAGTTCGGCCTCAATGCATTTTAGTTCGTCCTTATAGTTTGCCTTTACCGAAGTTGGATGCAAACCAATACAGGGGAAACAGTAGCCCTCGTTTGCATTTGTAGTGCTTTGTAATGCTGATATAGAATCGCAATCGATATTTGGCAAAATTAGGCCACCAACCCCTACCCCTTTTGCCTTGGCAATAACCTCTGGCCGGTCGTGGTTGAACTCTTCTGAAAAAATATGCGAATGTGTATCGATTAGCTGCACTATGCCACTTGTTAACTTTACTTTAAAAAATTGAACAGTGCAAACATAGCAAATGTTTAAGAAAATAAAATGTGGAGCTATAGGAGCAGACCATAATAGTAACCTCAATCTATAGCGAGCGGGATAACGAGAAAACCTTGCCTGGCCGCGATTTAATCAACCCGGCAAACTCCAAGTTGAGCAAAATTGAGGATACTTTTGCCACAGGGAACTTTGTTTTAAAACATATCACATCAATAACTTCTTGTCCGCGCTCTTTAATTACATCGAATACTACCTGCTCATCATCGGAGAGCTCCGTGAAAAGAGAAAGCTGCGGTGCAGCTTTTTGGGCGTTACCCAATTCCCAGTCAAGCTGGAATTCGATATCATCGGCCGAATCAATCAGGGCAGCCTTGTTTGTTTTAATTAGCAGATTACATCCTTTTGAGGACTTGCTGTTTACGGTTCCAGGGATTGCAAAAACCTCTCGGTTGTACGATACAGCAATATCGGCAGTTATTAACGATCCGCCCTGCTCGGCACTTTCAACCACAATGGTTGCATCGGAAAGTCCAGCAATTATTCGGTTACGCTTTATAAAGTTATTCCTATCGGGCAAAGTTTTCGAAGGAAAATCGGTAATCAAGGCACCCTCTTCGTAAATCTCTTTGGCCGTGTTTCGGTGAATTGACGGATAGATTGTATCGAGGCCATGACCAAGAACCGCAATGGTTGGAATCCGATTTTTTAACGCTGCCCTGTGTGCGCAAATATCGACCCCATAGGCCAATCCGCTAACCACAATAGGATTGTGCCCCCGCTCGGCGAGCTGAGTGATAATATCCTCACAAACCGTTTTTCCGTAATCGGTTATACTGCGCGTGCCAACAACGCTAATTACCTTTTGCTGGTTAAAGTCGATGTTCTGCTTTGCCTTTACAAACAGAACAATTGGTCCATCATCGCATTGTTTGAGCCTTTTGGGATAATCGTTGTTGAGGTAAAATAGGGTTTGTATGTTATGCTTAACTATAAAATCGACCTCACTTTTTGCCCTATCGAGCACCTTTTGGTTAACAATTTCGTTGGCAATAACCTGTCCGATGCCAGGAACCTTTGTAAGCGCACTTTTCGATTCCTTAAAAACAGCCTCAACCCCACCGCAATAGGCAATAAGCCGCTTTGCATTGATGCTACCAATTTTAGGGATCATATCAATGCCAATTTGATATGGGAGTAGGCTCAAGTCCATTGGGTAATATTTCTTTATTAAACTACTTTAGCAATGGACCGTGGGTAGCGAGGGCCCCTAATAGCTTTTTAATATCAGGCTCAGAAAGGTTAGATAGGCTAACTGGCGGGTACTTTACCGTTTTCCCTTGATACTTTCGGTACAGAAAAAGATTTTTGCGTAATCCCCAGTGGCTAGCCTTTAACGAAAAACCCTCAAACTCACTCTTAGGAATTTCAAATGAATTTTTTGAGGTATTAAACATGTTTAGCTGGTAGAACCTGACAATAATCTTTCCCTCTTCATCATTATAAAAAATAAACGATGAAGCTGCTATGACGTGGTAAATATAAAAGGTGAAAAAGATGGCTACAAAAACAATTGTACCAACATATCGGGGGATATCTGTCCATTTTTCGACATAGTTCCAAATGTTTGTTGTATACAAAAGAGCAACAATAACTGCTACAACAATGGCAAGTAATCGCTTTTGCATTTGCACTCTAATAACAGCGTATGAGTTGTCGAACTTCATTGTAATTAATGTTTTAGTTTATGTTGATGCTTTCGTCGTTTTAGCTCAGTACGAATAAGCGATAGCTCTCGCCCAGTTTGCCCCTTTACCGAGGTATTCTCCTCTGCCCTTCGGATAAGGTATGGCATAACCTTTCGTACGGGGCCATAGGGTATATACTTGGCCACATTGTATCCGCTGTGCGCAAGCATAAACGAAATGTTATCGCTCATGCCCAGCAGCTGCGAAAAGGTAATACGCGCATCGTTATTTTGTACACCTTTGCTTTGCATCATTCCACAGAGCTTTTGTATACTTTGTTCGTTATGCGTACCGCAAAAAATTGAAATTGTATCTAAGTTCTCAAAGGCGTACTGCTGAGCATCGTCGAAAGCCTTATCGGTTTCCTCCTTATTTGGGTGAATTGGCGACGGGTAACCAAAGCGCTGCGCCCTAGCCCGCTCCTTCTCCATGTATGCTCCCCGAACAAATTTTACTCCAAGCAAATAGCCTTTACCTAACGCATCGTTATGCGCAGCCTTAAGAAAATCGAGCCTATCGGTTCGATACATCTGTAGCGTATTATACACAAATACCTTTTCTTTATTGAACTCAACCATCATTTTATGTACCACATCATCAATGGCCTTTTGGTACCACGAGTCTTCAGCATCAACAAGTATTGGCGTATTGGAACTAACCGATTGCTCGCATAGGGTTTTTACGCGCTGCTTAAATAGGTCGAACTGAGCGGTCTCGTGTTGGCTAAGCTCTTGGCTATTGCTAACTTTTTCAAGGATTTTGGTGCTGATAAGCCCTGTTGGCTTAAAAACAGTAAATGCTATACTAGCATTATCCTTAGCATTTTGTACCGATCGTAAAATTTCGTTAAACGCTTCCTCCTGTATTACCTCGTCATCGGCTCCTTCAACGGAGTAATCGAGTACAGACTTAACATTATACTGCAACAAACGTTGAGCAGTTTTATTGCTTTCGGCAAGATTTTCGCCTCCTACAAAATGCTTAAAAATGGTTGGTTTTACAATCCACGAAATGGGAAAACGTATTGCAAGTGCTACGTTTAGCATTGCACTGCCTACCTTAACTAAAGCGGGCCATGCTATGGTTTTGAAAAGAACCTTTGCTTTTACAAGTTCATTGTTACTTCGCCAGGCAAAGGCAATTTTAGTGTCGTTAAACTGTATCATTTAAAAAAATTAACGGTTACACAAAACCTCTCCAAAGTTGCAAAAACATAAACATAAAAGCAAGAGAGGGATGTACATGAAACAGCCAACAACAATTTTGGTTTACAAAAAAAGGAGGTTTGCACCTCCTAAATAGTAAAATGGTTTACTCAACAATAAAACCTGATTTCTTAACATCTTCCCAAAAGCAGGGGTACGATCGTGATACTACCTTGGGGTCGTCAACGGATATTTTAAGTCCCATGGCCGAAAGTGGCACCAACGACATAATAATTCGATGATCGCTAAAACAGTTAAACTCAATAGACGCTTTTGGTTTAAACGAGGCCTTACCATCAAAAGTCATCGTTTCAAAGTCTCCACGTTTCTCAACCTTTAGCTTAGCGCCTAACTTTTGCATTTGCGATTGAAGCACCATAA
>CAZGQZ010000128.1:0-7678 GCA_964527985.1 uncultured Rikenellaceae bacterium
AGCCATTCAACCCCCTTCTTGTTAAGCATTACGCTGTTTACATCCTCATTTGGGTTACCGGTAAAACCATTCCCCGCAATTTTTACAATTCCAAAAACATCAGTAAAGTTTTTATCCACTTCGGTTAATCGCATGTTTTTTCCATTAGTAGGGTCGTCGCCTAGTCGGTGTATCCCTCCACGATTAAACATATTAGGTTTTCCTGGCACCACCGATGAATAAGCAACACCATTTACCGCCGACAATTCCAATGCTTTATCTCTAAAAACCCAAAACTTGCTGTGTAGTTTTTGGTCGCCAACCATGGGAACCTTAACAACTAACAAATTATCCTTATTGAAACCAATATCGGCCTGTCTCATGCTGGTAAGCTGCTTATAAACTCCAAGTGTACCTGCAATAAGCGCAATTGAAATAGCAAATTGAAAAATTATTAACGATTTTTTAAGCAAGCTATTCCCTTTAATGCTAACGGCAATTCCCTTTAGCGAATTAACGAGCAATCCTCCGTTTAACCCTGATACTGTGTATATGCCGGCCGAAAAAGTTCCAATAATCATTGAAATAATTAGGATGGTTACAAACCAAGGCTGTGTTAGGCTGATTTCATTTACTGGAAGCCCCGAAAAGTTAGCAAAAAAGGGATAGCCAACAGCATACATTACAACAGCAGCAACAATTGCCATAAGGTTAACTATTGCAGACTCCAAAAACAGCTGCGTAAGCAAATTACTTCTGGTTGCTCCATTAACCTTTCGAATTCCAATTTCCTTAACTCGTTTAAGCGAGCTTATTGAGCTTATATTGAAGAAGTTTACCTAAGCAATAACCAGCACAAACCAAGCAAGAACTTCAAGAAGGGCAATTGATGATTTATCATGATTCTGCTCAAGCTCGTGCATAAAGTGTGAACCAAGATGAATATTGAGAAGCGGCTGAAGTTTAAACGAAATACCCGTTTTATACTCGCGGAGGGTTTCGCCAAATTCTGTTTCGATGAAATCAGCAATTTTACGGTCAATTTCACCAGCACTTTTACCGTTCTTGAGGGTTACATAGGTATAAAAACCGCTATAAAACCATCCTGATTCAAATATTTGGGGAGTTCGTTCGCGCCATGTTTCGAGCGAAACAAATAAATCGGGTTTAAAATGGGTGTTGCTAGGCAAATTGGCATACACTGCTGTTACTTCAAGCGTATTGTTTCCGTTCCATATTAGCGTTTGGCCTATGGGATTAGATTTCCCAAAATACTTACTTGCTAACTTTTCGGATATTACAGCTTGCAATGGCCTATCGAGACAGTTCGTGCTACTTCCTTGCACAATATTAAAACCTAAGATATCGAGCAGTGCCGTTTCACCATAAAAGGCCATCTCCTCTTCGTAAATGTGATCGTTATGAGCAAAAACACCTCCTACTTTATAGGCTACACCAACTTTATCTATCTCGGGGAACTTCCTCATCATGGTATGCCCAATAGTTGGACTTGCCGATGCAAATTCTACCCTATCACCATTTTCGGTCCAACGCTGGTAGGTAACCCGAAATGTTTGCTCAGGTTGCGGAGCCTGTCTGTCGAACGATTTATGGTAGTTTACATAATCGGAAATATAAAGGCAAGCAGCGATTCCCAAAGCCAACCCTAAAACGTTAATGGTAGCAAAACCCTTTCGCTTAGCAATGTAACGAAAGGCTATCGAAATTTTTGGCAGCAACATATCGGTTAAAATTTTTGCCGTCAAAGTTTACAAGTCCAATGCCATGGCAAACATCAGCCTGAAAGTCTTGCTGTTACATTTTTTCTCAAAAAGTAAACTTGTTCGATAACGAACAATTATGTGCTATAAATGAACAGGTAATACGTTTAAACTAAGCGCAAATTATTAGCTACTATCAATAATTTAACATTTGTTATGGCTTAAATTTTCAATATCGCTTAACTTTGATTTTGAAAGGGATTAAACTGTTTATTATGAGTGCTTTTAAAAACAAACGAGTTCTAATTACCGGCGGAGCCGCAGGTATTGGGAAGATAATGGGGCGCCTTGTTCTACAAAAAGGTGCTGAGCTGATTATATGGGATATCAACGAAAAATCGGTTGAAGAAACAAAAAAGGAACTCTCTGCACTTGGAGTAGTACACACGTTTCTTGTGGACGTATCGGAAGCAGAGCAGATTAAGCAAACCGCAATGCTAGTTCGACAGCAGCTGGGAATTGTTGATATTGTAATTAACAATGCAGGAATTGTCGTTGGCAAATACTTTAGTAACCATTCCAAAGATGAAATTACTCGCACAATGGATATTAATACCATTGCCCCAATGCTAATTACGCAGGAGTTCTTACCCGCCATGATTGAACAAAACTTTGGACGTATATGCAACATAGCATCATCGGCTGGACTAATTTCAAACCCAAAAATGTCAATTTACGCAGCAAGCAAATGGGCCGTAATTGGATGGAGCGACAGCCTTAGGCTCGAATTGAAACAACAAAAACTCAAAATTGGTGTTACAACCGTAACGCCATACTACATAAACACGGGTATGTTCGATGGGGTAAAGTCAATTGTTCCAATTCTGAACCCCGAAAAAGTATCAAAAAAGATTATAAAAGGCATTGAACGAAACCGCCCAATTGTTAGCATGCCTTGGAGCATGCGATTTGTAAGGTTCGGACAAGGAATTATGCCCATTTGGCTATTCGATTGGTTTGTGGGAAGAGTTTTAGGCATATATAAAACAATGGAACACTTTAAGGGACACGACAAGTAACAACATTCAGCAAATAATTCCATGCTATGAAAGACACTTCAGAAAAAACCATTGACAAACTGCTTGAGCAGCAACGTGCGTTTTATGCAAGTCAGCAAACAAAAAGCCTAAAGTTTCGGGTTGAGCAGCTAAAAAAATTTAATCAGGCAATTGACAAGTACGAGCAGAAAATTGCTGATGCACTAAAAGCCGACCTCAACAAATCCTTTCAGGAAGCCTACCTAACAGAAATAAGCATTGTTAAGCAGGAGATAAGCAATCACATTAAAAATATAAAAAGATGGGCAAAGCCCAAAAGAGTGCCAACGCCCCTGCACCTGATTCCTTCCTCAGGAAAAATTATTTTTGAGCCTTTAGGTGTTTCGCTTATTGTTGCTCCGTGGAACTACCCTTTCCAACTGCTCATGAACCCTTTGGTTGGTTCAATTTCGGCTGGTAACTGCGCAATGCTTAAACCATCGCCATATACGCCTAACACGGCAATGGTTATGGAAGAGATGATTAACGAAACCTTTAACCCCAGCTACATTAGTCTTGTACAAGGTGGGCGAAAAACCAACACTGCCCTCTTCGAAAAGCGGTTCGACATCATATTTTTTACCGGAAGTCCAAACGTTGGCAAGGTTGTAATGAGGGCTGCTGCGGAAAACTTAACACCCGTTATACTCGAACTTGGCGGCAAAAGCCCCTGTATAGTTGACAAAGAGGCCAATATTGAAATAGCCGCAAAACGCATTGCTTGGGGAAAAACAATAAACGCTGGGCAAACCTGTATTGCCCCCGATTATGTTCTTGTTCACTCATCGGTAAAGGAGCAGCTTATTAAACAAATTGGTAAAAGCATTGAAAAGATGTTTGGCTCCGACCCCCAAAAAAGTATGTTTTACCCACGCATTGTTAACGAGCAGGCACACGAGCGGTTAACAGGCTACTTGAAAGATGCGAACATTAGGTTTGGCGGGCATACCAACAAATCGGATCGATATATATCTCCAACAATAATTGATGATGTTAATGCCAACGACCCAGTAATGCAAGACGAGATTTTTGGTCCAATACTGCCAATTATTAGCTTCGATTCCATTGACGAAACCATTGAGTTTGTCAACTCAAGAGAAAAACCGCTGGCATTTTACTACTTTGGAAAATCGGCTAGGGCAAAAAATGTACTGCATAAAACAACATCGGGCGGAGCCTGCATAAACGATACCCTAATGCATATTACGAATCATCATTTGCCGTTCGGAGGAGTAGGAAACAGTGGACTAGGAAAGTACCATGGAAAAACCAGCTTTCAGGCGTTTAGCAACCAGCGTAGCACTGTTTCAACGCCCACATGGATTGATATTCCGTTTAAGTACGTTCCTTTTAAATACTTTAAGCTTATTAGAAGAATTATTTAACAGATTTGGAAAACACTTAACTTCATGCTTCTTAAACACGTTGGTAAACGTAACAATTTAAGGTATTGTTAGTATTATTTGGGTGTAATTAGTATTAGCCTAAGCTAAAATATTTTGTGTTTGCCTAATTACAATACTTTTGTAATTGACAATCTCTGCAAATTGATGAAAAAGTTACTAATTCTTCTTGTCCTCTTCTCGAGTTGCGCTGTTATTTCGCCTTTGCAAAAAAGCAAGTACCTCACGCTGTCCAACCTAATTGATTCGGGTAAGTACACCGAAGCCAAAGATGTTGTTGAGGATATGATTGCCGACAAGCACTCGCAAAGATGGCCAAAAACATGGTACTACAAGGGTCATCTTTGCCAAGCAGCCTATGCCGAAGGCTCAAAAAAAAGCAATATTGCGCTTACGGAGCTTTACCCTAATCAGCTAGCTGAAGCATACAGCGCATATACAACTGCTTTGGCACTTGATAAAAGAGGAAGGCTTGAGAAACTTGTTGCCCCAAAGATTATTATACTGGCAAACGATTTTCAAAAAATTGGAGAGAAATCCTTTAACGAAAAAAAATACGACGAATCGTTTAGCGCCTTTGAGCACGCCCTAAATATTATCCGCATTCCGGCTCTATCAATTCAGGTTGATACAAACCTTTTATACAATACCGCTCTGGCTGCATACGAGGCAAAACTGTGGGGTAAAGCCACGAACTATCTTACCGAGCTACACAACCAGAAACACTCAAAAAACGTAAGCCATCTGCTATCCGAAGCCTATCTTCAAAAAACCGATACGGCTATGGCCGTAAAAGTTCTATACGAAGGTGCTCAAAACTTTGCTTACCCCGATACGCTTACACTTCTGCTAACCGATTTGCTATACAAAACAAACAATACCGAAAAAGCCCACAGCAGACTCGATGAGGCCATTGGCAAAAACCCCAACAGCTATACCCTTTACTCAACTAAAGGATTGCTTTATCAGAAAAAAAACCAGTATAGAAAGGCCATTGAATACTACGCAAAGGCCATTGAGCTAAACCCAAAAGATCATGAGCTTTACGTTAGTATTGCCACTTGCTTTTACAATATTGGAGTGGATATTGAGGAGCGCTCTCTAAAGCTAACCAACAACAGAATGGTTCTAGAGCATAAAGCAAAATCGGCCGAGGCGTTTAAAGATGCTATTAGCTGGCTCGATAAATCGAGCCAATACGGGAAACCCAAACCAAAAACCCAAGCCAAAATTAACGAGCTTTACAGGCTACTTGGAGCATCCGATAAAATTGAGGCAAATAGCTAATCCGTTTCGCTAAATTTTAAGTACCAAGGTTAAGCCAAGCAGCTGATTAAACTGAGCACGAGGCCCTTTTTTGGGGCTACCATCGGGCAATAGAATTGGCTCATCGTTATCGTTAACTAAAGGGAATAGGATATCGTCATCGTAAATGAGGTGAAGGTTAAGCCTAATTTTAAAGTATACGCTTATTTGCTTCTCTACCGACATCTCCCAGTCAACATCAATATTTTGTGGATTATTTAGATAGCTGGAGAAAAGCCTGACGGTATTCTTAATCTCCATGTCCTTAAAAATTATGGTTGTATTTTTTGCCAGCAGCTGACCTCCCATTTCCTGCTTTGTTCGCTTATCGGCATCAATACCGTGGGCAGTTTGGTTAATGTTGGCTGTATCGAGCACAAAAGTATTTCTGTACGATAGCGGCGAAAAGTTTATGCTCGTTTTCTTGTTGGGCTTAAACTCCATACCCACACCAATGGTAATGGCCCCCGGATTTAAGAACTTAGACACAATAACCGAGTCGTTGGGGTAGTTATAACCTTTTGCTACCTGAGATTTCATGTACAGAATGGAGCTAAAGTCAATTTTATCCCTTAGCACCCGGTTGTACTGCGAGTTAACCTCAACAATATCGGTACTTGTTCGAAACCCCTGATCGGTTGTCCAGGTAGTGCCATACCTCAACCTACCTGATGTTGCCCATTTTAGCTTCGATTCCTTATTGTTGTATTCAGTTTGAGCACTAATATCGAGCATACTGGTTAGCGAGCTTTCACCCCCTTGTGCCCAATACTTTGAGAAATAGTTCTCGTTTAACGAGTACGAGCTGGTAATGCCATAGCACCATAAAATGGGTATTTCTTTTAACGGCTTAAGCTTTACCAGCTGTCTGTTTGGATTAGCAATAATAAAGGGTAAATCGTCAACAGGTTTTTTCTCTAAACGCTTAACATTTATATCTTCTTCAAGCTTCAGCGAGATATCATGCTTTGCAGGATTTCCAAGCCATATGGTAATTGAGTCGTTTTTTGAGTTTTTAACCCAAAACCGTAAAAGATCATCGTTATTAGAAGTAAGCCAGTATTGGGTTCTATGCCCAAAACCGTCGCTAAGTTTTATCAGTATTGAGTCGCGCCTATAGGTATAGTCAATCAGCGACTCAATTGCAACCCTAATCGAGTCTATCATCCTTGGGCTATTCAGAGTATAAAAAGGCGACTGGGCATTGGCCATCAGCACATTTTGGGTTTTTGATATTACTACAGATGATGAATCGGCAGAAAACCAATAGGTTTTCCCTTTTTCACCATTTGTTACAGATGGATAAACCCCCTTTTCGGTAAGCCTATGCAAAGTGATTCGCTTCAATTTAAGGTAAGATGAGTCGATAAACACCTCGGTAATGGTATCCTTCACTTCGAGTAACGATGCTATTCGTTCTTTCACATCAGTAACGGTATCGAGCATTTGCAACGATTCTGAATCGAGAACCCGCATAATTACGGTTTTATGCCGAATAAACGGTTCCTTTTCGAGTGCAAAAGTATCAACCATAAACGTGGTTTCATTTAACCATTTTATGGGAATGGTTTTTCTTACAACAAGCTTTTCGGGGCCATAGCTAACCGAATCGAACGGGAATTTAAGAAGCCTATTTTTAATACTATCGTATGGTTCAAAGTAATGGTTTACCAATAGCGAAATTGACTGCTTAACAGAATCGCTGCTGGGTCGCCAAACCTCATCTTGCCTTAGTAAATCTTGCAAATAATGCGAAGCCAGCTCATGGGTAAGCGTTATAGGCTTAAACTTCATCGAATCGGCAATAACACCTTCCGATACATCTAAAGTTTCTACTTGCAAAGAATCGTTTATGCTACCTGGCAGGGTTATACTTAGCGAGTCAACAGCAATCGTATCGGATTTACTACCTATGCTATCGACTTGCACTTGTGCATTTAGCATAGTTGATAAGCTTAGGCTAAAAAGGACAAAATAGAAATGACGCATAGCTAATGTCTAATTGTATTGGCTAATGAAATGTATACTGAGTTTTTAAGTGTTTGTTTCGCTCTCTTTTTAAATTGATAGAATTATAGTGGAGAAATTATTATCGCTTTTCATTGAAGCCGAAAAACTGCTAAAAGGGATAAAATACAAAAATAGGAAAAGCTTTTGATTTGAATAAACCAAG
>CAZGQZ010000129.1:0-7620 GCA_964527985.1 uncultured Rikenellaceae bacterium
TTGCCTATGCCGTTGATAAAATTGAGGATCAGCTGAAAACTGCTGAAGAAAAGGGCATCAACCTAATTGATAAAGCCCCACGTAAAGGTGCCGAGGGGTTAGATATAGCCTTTCTTCACCCCAAATCAACCCACGGTGTGCTAACCGAACTATGCGAAAACAAGAATAAATAACTCAAACTCCTCATACAAAAAATACTGATCAATGAATAATTCTCAGGAGCAAAAAATTCAGGAGCTTATAGAGCTCAGAGAGAGAGCCAAACTTGGTGGAGGCGAAAAACGCATTGCTGCCCAGCACAAAAAAGGGAAGCTAACCGCTCGCGAACGCATCGAACTTCTGCTCGACGAGGGAAGCTTCGAAGAGTTTGACATGTTTGTGTCGCATCGCTGCATCGACTTTGGGTTAGAGAAGGAAACCTACCTGTCGGATGGTGTAGTTACTGGCTATGGTACTATTGATGGTCGAATTGTTTACATTTTCTCGCAAGACTTTACCGTTTTTGGCGGATCGCTATCCGAAATGTTTGCAGCCAAAATATGCAAGATTATGGACATGGCCATGAAAGTTGGTGCCCCTGTTATTGGCATTAACGACAGCGGTGGAGCACGTATTCAGGAAGGTGTGAAAAGCCTTGGCGGATACGCCGATATTTTCCAGCGCAACATTCTTGCTTCTGGGGTTATCCCCCAAATTTCGGCAATATTTGGCCCTTGTGCCGGAGGCGCAGTATACTCACCTGCCCTAACCGATTTTATTATAATGACTCGCAGCACCAGCTACATGTTTGTGACTGGGCCGAAAGTAGTAAAAACGGTAACTGGCGAAACGGTAACTGCCGATCAACTAGGAGGTGCCGACGTGCATGCATCCAAATCGGGTGTTGCACACTTTGTATCCGATACCGAAGAGGAGGGAATACAGCTAATTCGCAAGCTGCTTAGCTACTTGCCTCAAAACAACTTGGAAGATCCCCCCATTGCTCCATGCGACGATCCTATTGACAGAATTGAGGATAGACTTAACGAGATTATCCCTGAGGTAGCAAACAAGCCCTACGACGTGCTTGATGTTATTGAAGCCATTGCCGACTATGGCGAGTACCTTGAGGTACACCGTCACTACGCCCCTAACATTGTAACCGGTTTTGCACGTTTCAACGGCATGTCAGTTGGTATTGTGGCAAACCAACCAAAGTACATGGCTGGTGTGCTCGATATTAACGCGTCGCGCAAGGCCGCTCGCTTTGTTCGCTTCTGCGATGCATTCAACATCCCAATTGTTACCCTTGTTGATGTTCCTGGTTTCCTTCCCGGAACAGGTCAGGAGTATAACGGTATCATCCTTCACGGCGCTAAGCTGCTATTCGCTTATGGCGAAGCCACTGTACCAAAAGTTACCATAATTCTGCGTAAAGCATACGGAGGAGCCTACGATGTAATGAGTTCAAAGCATCTTCGTGGCGATTTAAACTACGCATGGCCAGGTGCCGAAATTGCCGTTATGGGCCCAAAAGGAGCCATTGAAGTTCTGCTTAGCCGCGAACTCGAAAACATTGAAGACGAAAAGGCTAAAGCCGAGTTCTTACTTAAAAAAGAGAACGAGTATAAGGATAAGTTTGCCAACCCATACGTTGCTGCCAAATTTGGTTACTTAGACGATGTGATTGAACCACGCAATACTCGTTTTAGGATTATTAGAGCGTTGCAATCGTTGCAAACTAAAAAGGATTTGAATCCACCTAGGAAGCATTCGAACCTACCATTATAAAACGGAGAAAACGATGACAATTCAATCAATATTACTTGCAGTTGCAACACAAACCAATTCGGCACAGGAGTTTGTTAAAGTCGACCCCTATGGTATTGGGATGGCTGTAATGGCAATGCTTGTGGTAATTTCGGTGCTCGCTCTTTCGGCAATTGTATTTCAAAACATTGATAACCTGATTGAGTTTTTCACTAAGCTCTTTACTAAAAAACCGAAACAGCAAACCGAATCACAGCAAGTAGATAAGGTGAAAACCAGTGGCGATGAGATTGCTGCCATAGCAATGGCTTTGCACCTCTATAAAAGTGAGCTACACGACTCAGAAAGCCTAACGCTCACTATAAATAAGATTTCGAGAACATATTCGCCATGGAGCAGTAAGATTTACGGTATAATGAACAAAGCAGCAGTACGTAACCCCTTTCATAAATAGCAAAAATGAAAAATTACAAATTTACCATACACGGTAACCCATACGAGGTAAACATAATATCGGTTGAGGACAACATTGCTGAAATTGAGGTTAACGGAACTCACTATCAGGTTGAACTCGAAAAGGTAATTCAGCAAACCAAAACGCCTAAACTGGTTCGTCAAAACGCTATTCCATCAACCGACAGCCATCCTTCGGTAGCTAAAACTAGCGCACCAACCGCACCCAAAGGTGCTGGTCATGTTAAATCGCCACTTCCCGGGGTTATCCTCGACTTGTATGTTAAAGAGGGCGATGCCGTAAAAAAGGGGCAAAAACTACTTTGCCTTGAGGCAATGAAAATGGAGAACAACATAGACTCCGATAAGGATGGAAAAATCTTAAAGATAAACGTAAACAAGGGTGATTCGGTAATGGAAGGCGACATCCTGGTAACCATAGGAGACTAATACAATGGACGGAAATTTTTTAGATTTTATCAAAGAACATCTCCTCCAGTTCTACAGCAATACAGGTTTTGCCAACTTTACTCTTGGCCATGGCATTATGATTCTGATTGGCCTTGTGTTTATTTACCTTGCTATTACCAAGGAGTGGGAACCTATGCTGCTAATCCCAATTGGCTTCGGCATAATTGTGGGTAATATACCCATGACCAATGGCTACATGATTGGGATTTACGAAGAGGGATCGGTACTTAACTACCTGTATTTTGGCGTTCGATACGGCGTTTATCCACCGCTTATATTTTTGGGCATTGGTGCTATGACCGACTTCTCTGCCCTAATATCGAACCCAAAGCTAATACTAATTGGAGCTGCAGCACAGTTTGGTATTTTTGGTGCATACGCAATTGCTTTGGCTATGGGTTTTACAGGCGCCGAGGCCGGAGCAATTGGAATTATTGGCGGTGCCGATGGCCCTACAGCAATTTTCATTAGTTCTAAGCTCGCACCTCATCTTATGGGCGCTATTGCCATATCGGCATACTCATACATGGCTCTTGTACCAGTAATTCAGCCTCCTATAATGAAGCTGCTAACCACAAAAAAGGAGCGCGTTATTAGGATGAAACCCCCACGCACTGTTAGTAAACTTGAAAAAGTTCTCTTTCCATTAGTGGGAATTTTGCTTACAACCTTCGTTGTTCCAAGTGGTCTGCCTCTATTGGGGATGCTTTTCTTCGGAAACCTTCTTAAAGAGAGCGGTGTAACACGCAGGTTAGCCGAAACAGCAAGAGGCCCAATGATTGATGTTGTTACCATTCTCCTTGGCCTAACTGTTGGTGCATCTACACAAGCCGATGTATTTGTTAACGCTTCATCATTAAAGATATTTATGCTGGGGGCAATTTCGTTTGTTATTGCTACAACTGCGGGCGTTCTATTTGTAAAGTTTATGAACCTATTCCTAAGCAAGGAGAATAAGATTAACCCGCTAATTGGAAATTCAGGTGTATCGGCTGTGCCCGACAGTGCAAGGGTATCGCATCATATTGGTTTGCACTACGATAAAACCAACTATCTGCTAATGCACGCCATGGCACCTAACGTAGCTGGTGTTATTGGTAGCGCTGTGGCTGCAGGTATTCTGCTAAGCTTTTTATACTAAATTTTTAGCGCATATTTCCATAGGAAAACCGACAGCAATTCTGTCGGTTTTCTTATTTTTACCCTTTTGTAACTCCAAGAAAATAAGCAAATGACTCGAAAAGAACGCTATCAGAAAACCATTGAATACTTTAAGCAGAACATGCCAGTTGCCGAAACTGAGCTAAATCATACCAATCCGTATGAGCTTATTGTTGCAACCATACTCTCGGCACAATGTACCGACAAAAGGGTGAATATAATTACCCCAGCCTTCTTCGATCGGTTCCCAACCCCCGAAGCACTTGCTTTTGCACAACAAGAAGCAGTTTATGAAGTGATTAAATCTTGCTCATACCCTAATAACAAGGCAAAAAACCTAATTGGCATGGCAAAAGGTGTGGTTGAACGGTTTAACGGCGAAATACCAACCGACCTTAAGGCCCTACAAACGCTGCCGGGTGTTGGCCGCAAAACGGCCAATGTGGTTGCCTCTGTTGCATTCAATACCGCAGCCATTGCTGTTGATACGCACGTTTTTAGGGTTGCTAAACGAATTGGATTGAGCCATAATGCCAAAACTCCCCTCGAAACCGAAAAGCAGCTAATGCAATTTATCCCAAAGGAACTTTGGGCAGTTGCCCATCACTGGCTAATTTTGCATGGCCGTTACACCTGCCTTGCCCGCAAACCAAAATGCCCCGAATGTGGCCTAAAGGAGGTTTGCAAGGAATACAACAAGAAAAAGGATAAGCAGTGATTGGCTAATCGTTTTCTGTGTTTTGCAGAAAGGAAAGGATTGAGCCGTTGTCGCTTACCTCAAGCGTAACGTTTCGTCCCATAATGAGGGCAACATTATCGGCCTGATGACCTGTAGGAAAACCAAAGCACACAGGGTATTCGTACTCAGCTACAGTGTCACGAATTATTTCAAGTGCTGTTTTGCCATAGGGTATTGGGTTGTCGTTCATGTCGGTCATTCCGCCTACAACCAATCCGGCAATTGCCCTAAGCTTCCCGCTACGTTTTAGGTTCATCATCATCCTATCGATATGGTATAGGTACTCGTCCAAATCTTCAATAAACAGAATTTTGCCGTCGGCAATAATATCGGCATCAGTACCCGAAAGGCTGTAAAGAATTGACAGGTTGCCTCCAATTAGCTTTCCTTTTGCCTCGCCCTTTCGATTAAAAGCATGCGGTTGAGCCTGGTAACTTGGCGTTTCGCCAAAAAGCACTTTACGTAGGCTTTCCGTCGATTGGTTTGGTTGCCCATTTGCAGGAAAGTTAATGGGCATTATGCCATGTATGCTCTCCATCATATACCACGAGTTGAGCATTCCATGAAAAACGGTAATATCGCTATAGCCAACTACCCATTTTGGCTCGCGTTGAAGCTGGCGCAGGTTAATCTCATCGAGTATGCGTATCGACCCATAGCCACCCCTAGCACAAATTATGGCTTTTACCTTAGGGTTTTCTATCATACTCTGAAAATCGGCAGCACGCTGGCTATCGGTTCCCGAAAACTGGTTAAACTCTCCAAAGAGGTTTTTACCTAGCACAACCTTTAGTCCCCAGCTCTCAATCATTGCTATGGCAGGAGCAATCTCATCCCTCGTAACCTTTCGGGCTGGTGCAACAATGCCAACAGCATCGCCTTTTTTAAGTATGGGAGGGACAATAAGATCCATTGCTCTATTCTTAAATTGTTAGTATCTTTGCTATGCTATTATACGACGATTGCATCACTAAAGTATAAGAATTTGGCAAAAAGCCCGCGAGTGGGCTTGTTTTTTTGAGTAATCCTAATTTTATTGCTATGAACGCCTACAAACGTTACTTAATTACATCGGCTCTGCCCTATGCAAATGGGCCTATTCACATCGGACACCTTGCAGGTGTTTACATTCCCTCGGATATTTATACCCGCTATCTTAGGATGAAGGGTATGGATGTTATCTCCGTTTGCGGGTCGGATGAGCATGGCGTTCCAATTACTATAAAAGCCCGTAACGAAGGGGTTTCGCCTCAGGATATAGTGGACAAGTACCACGGTATAATCAAAAAATCGTTCGAAGATTTTGGCATTGAGTTCGATATCTACTCTCGTACCTCATCGAAGGTACACCATGAGCACTCCTCTGATTTTTTTAAAAAGCTACACGAAAAGGGTGAATTTATTGAAAAAACTACTGAGCAGTACTTCGATCCTGAGGTTAACCAGTTTTTAGCCGATAGGTACATTACTGGCACTTGCCCCCACTGCTCAAACGAGAATGCCTATGGCGATCAGTGCGAGAAATGTGGAACCAGCCTTAATGCCACCGATTTAATTAATCCGAAATCGACCCTAAGCGGGGTTAAACCCATACTAAAACCCACCAAGCACTGGTTTTTGCCACTCGATAAGTACCAAGGTTTTCTTGAGAAATGGATTTTAGAAGAGCATAAAGAGTGGAAGGTTAACGTTTACGGCCAATGCAAAAGTTGGCTCGACCATGGGCTTCAACCCCGTGCTGTTAGCCGCGATCTCGATTGGGGTGTTCCCGTTCCCGTTGAAGGTGGCGAAGGAAAAGTGCTATACGTTTGGTTCGATGCACCCATTGGCTACATATCGGCTACCAAGGAGCTAACCCCGAACTGGGAGAAGTACTGGAAAGATCCCGAAACACGCATGATCCATTTTATTGGCAAGGACAACATTGTATTCCACTGCATTGTTTTTCCAACCATGCTTAAAGCCGAGGGTTCGTATATTCTGCCCGATAATGTTCCGGCCAATGAATTTCTCAACCTTGAGGGCGATAAAATTTCAACCTCCCGCAACTGGGCCGTTTGGCTGCACGAGTACCTTGAGGAGTTCCCAAATAAGCAGGATGTGCTAAGGTATACCCTAACCGCAAACATGCCCGAAACCAAGGACAACGATTTTACGTGGAAAGATTTTCAAGCCCGAAATAACAGCGAGCTGGTTGCCATACTGGGTAACTTTGTTAACCGCGCCCTTGTGCTTACGCACAAATATTTTGAGGGTAAGGTTCCAGCGCTAGGCGAGCTAACTCAATACGATGAGGAAACGCTTAACGAGTTACCCAAGCTAAAGAATGGAATTGAAAAAAACCTTGAGGTTTTCCGCTTTCGCGATGCACTACGCGAGGCCATGAATATTGCCCGTTTGGGCAATAAGTACCTTGCCGATACTGAACCTTGGAAACTATATAAAACCGACCCCGATAGAGTTGCAACCATACTAAACGTAGCGCTTCAAATTACAGCAAACATTTCAATTCTGGCCGAACCCTTTTTACCCTTTACAGCCAAAAGATTGGGTGCAATGATTAACGCCCCAAGCCTAGGGTGGAATAAAGGCGGACAAACGAGTTTGCTTACCGAGGGTCACGCAATTGGACAACCGGAGTTGCTGTTTGATAAAATTGAGGACGATGCCATTGAGACACAGCTGGCCAAGCTAATGGCCACAAAGCAACAAAACGAGGCTAATAGCAAAGAGGTGGCCCCACAAAAAGGGGTTATTACCTACGATGACTTCATGAAAATGGACATCCGCATTGGTACCATTACCGCTGCCGAGATAGTTCCAAAAACCCAAAAGCTGCTTAAGCTACAAATTGATACGGGAATTGATAAGCGAACCGTTGTTTCGGGAATTGCCGAATACTTTAAGCCCGAAGAAATTATTGGCAAACAGGTTTCAATTCTAGTAAACCTTGAACCTCGCAAGATAAGGGGAATCGAATCGCACGGCATGATTCTGATGGCTCAAGATGCCGATGGCTCGCTTCGCTTTGTTGAACCCAACGAGGC
>CAZGQZ010000130.1:0-7427 GCA_964527985.1 uncultured Rikenellaceae bacterium
TAGTTTTCGGCTTTTGCTGCCTTTTTAAGCTCCTTAAGCAAAGCAGAGGTTTGGCTCTCGTATTCAAAGTTAACTGAGTCGAGATAAGCAATAAAACTGTTATACTCTTTATCGGTAATCTCAAAATTAGCAGGCTCCTCAATTTCTGGGTTTGTGTGTCGGTATTGAGTAGCAAAATCAAACAGCATGTTTTGGGCGTACAAACTTGCCGATAATCGGCTGTAAAACGTTACATTATGCTCAACATCGGGTGTAATTCCACCTCCGTCGTATACTGTTCGTCCATTCTTAGTTTTGAATTCGGAAATTAGAGAGTCGGGAATAAAATGAATTCGTCCATCCTCATCGCGTTTTGCGTAATCAACGGCTTGAATGCATCTGCCGCTAGGAATGTAGTACTTAGCCGTAGTGATTTTTAGCTGAGCATTGTGGGGTAACGGACGGG
Source organism: uncultured Rikenellaceae bacterium (assembly GCA_964527985.1). Taxonomy (GTDB): domain Bacteria; phylum Bacteroidota; class Bacteroidia; order Bacteroidales; family Tenuifilaceae; genus Perlabentimonas. Next base: position 446 of record CAZGQZ010000130.1, read on the forward strand.
TTGACTGAACTAGCCCTTTGCCAAACGTTCTTTCGCCAACTATAACGGCTCTGTCTAAATCTTGTAGGGCTCCAGCAACAATTTCTGATGCCGATGCCGAAATTCGATCAACTAGAACAACAAGCGGAATTTCGGTATCAAATGGCTTTGATGCTGTTTTATACTCCTGGTCAAACTCTTTTATTTGACCTTTGGTGTAAACCACGAGTTGATCTTTTTCAACAAACAGGTTTACAATTTTAACTGCTTCGTATAGCAGCCCGCCGGGGTTACTCCTTAGGTCGAGTACCAATCCCTTGGCGTTTGATTTTTTGAGATCTTTAAGGGCTTCCTTAACTTCTTTTTCGCAGTTTGCTGTAAAGTTTGATAGCCTTATGTAGCCAACCTCATCGTTTACCATACCGTAGTATGGAACGCTTGGGATATGAATTTTCTCGCGATTAAACGTAAATTCCAACGAGTCGGTACCAAGCCGATTTACTGTTAGCTTTAGCTCAGTATTTGGGGCACCTTTAAGCATGTTGCTCACCTTGTCAACGCTAAGGCCCTTGGTCGATTTTTCGTTAATTTTAATGATCTTATCACCAGCCATTACTCCTGCCTTGTGGGCTGGACTTCCCTCGTATACCTCAGCAATTATTGCATGTTCAGCACCATGTCGAATAAGCGCTCCCATACCTCCGTACTCGCCAGTTGTTTGAAAGTCGAGAGATTCCTTGTTCTCTTCTGGAATAAACTCGTTGTATGGGTCAAGCGAATTTAGCATTGCATCAATTCCAGCATAGATTACTTTTTCTGGATCAACCTCATCAACGTAAAAAATGTTTAGCTCGCGAAAAAACGAAAAGAATATATCGAGGCTTTTAGATGTTTTAAAATCAATTGATTTAAACGACAAAAAGATGATAGCTGACGCTGCAATAAGAGCAAAAGGCAAAAGCCTTTTTCTTTTAATACTAACCATTTTGCTATGTTTTGAAATGTAAATATCCTTTGGCATGGGCAAAGTAAGCAAATATCTAACCAAAAGCAGAGGTGTATAAGAGTATTTTAAGGTTAAAAAATAAAAAAATTATGGGACAGGATCGTAACCATGACCTCCCCATGGGTTGCAGCTTAGCACTCTTTTTGTGCAGAGCCATAGTCCTTTAAAAGGTCCGTGCTTTTTTAGGGCTTCGAGACAGTAGTTTGAGCAGGTTGGTGTGTACCTGCAGCTAGGAGGGAAAAAAGGGCTAATAGCAAACTGGTAAAATTTTATGGGGATTGTAAGTAAAATTACTAATGCTTTACGGATTAGCCTCATGCTCTTTTGGGTTTGTTATTAACGAAAGGATACAATGAATTGCCTTTTGGTGTGCGCTATAGCTAACTTGTAGCGTACTCACATACATAATAACAATTTTAACGTGAGTATTGTTTTTGTCGCACCAATCTTTAAGCATGTGTTTGTTTAACCTATAGGCTTCGCGCATTTTGCGCCTTATGGCGTTTCGATGCACTGCTTTCTTAAACTTTTTTTTTGGAACTACAAACATAGCCTGTGCAAAGGGAAGGTTTTCCGTTACTTCAACTTGCGTGTAAAGAACCTTGTAGGGGTAGCAAAAAAGGCTAATACCGCTTTCGAAAAGGGCATCGATGCTTTTTTTTGAGCACAGTTTTTCTTGCTTAGGAAAGCCGAAAGGCTTCATTTGCTGGGTAGAATTGTTTCCGCAAATAGTTTGTGAGCGTAATAATTTGTTTATTTACTATTATCCTTGTTGAATTTTTTTATAAACTCATCTAAGGCTTGAGTCATACTTGGACAAGCAGGTGTTGGTGCCTGAACATCGAGCCTTAGCTTGTAGTCCTTAACAGCTTTAGTTGTTGTGGGACCAAAAGCGGCAATTTTAATGTTCCCCTGCTCAAAGTTGGGAAAGTTCTTAAAAAGAGACTTTATACCGCTTGGGCTATAAAAAACAAGCATGTCGTAATCCATACCGTTAAGGTCAGATAAGTCGCTGCTTACGGTTCGGTATAAAATGGCTTTTGTGTATTTTATTTTTGCCTTGTCGAGCGATTTTGGAATTTCGGCTTTGTGGACGTCCGATAAAGGAACGAGGAATTTCTCGGTTTTGTGCTTGTTTATTACATCCATAAGTAGCGAAAAGGTACCCTGTCCGTAGAATATTTTTCTTTTTCGATAAACGATATACTTTTGAAGGTAAAGTGCAACGGCCTCAGTTATACAGAAATACTTCATTGTTTCAGGGACAGTTACCCGAACCTCTTCGCAAATCCTAAAAAAATGATCGATTGCTGTTCGGCTTGTGAAAATAACAGCCGAATGCTCAAGGATATCTATTCGCTGTTGACGAAACTCTTTCGACGATACACCTTCAACCTGAATAAAAGGTCTAAAATCAATCTTTAGATTGTGCTTTTGGATCAGTTCAAGGTAGGGAGATTTTTCGCTTTGGGGCTCTGGTTGCGAAACAATAATCTTTTTGATCTTCAAGGCCTTGTAGGTTTTGTTCAACATCACTTATCCCGCTACTCAATAGCTTTTGCTAATAACAATATGGGGATAATTTCGAGGGCACAAAGATATATAATTAAATAGAACAATGAAAATCCTTTGCTAATAAATACTTGTAAGGTTCTGAAGGTTCTATAAATTAACGATAGGCTAATAACTACAATCGATATCACTACAAGTGAGTGTGTTAGGTTTGGGTTGGCATAGGCCAACAGGATGACAAGTGGAGCAAGTATTATGCTAGCAATCCGGGTATAGAGAAGAATGTTGAAGTAAAGTTGGTTTAGCTCCTTTGGGCTGTTGCTAATAATTCCGATAGTTTTAACCGATACAAATCTGAGCAACCTAAACGCAAATAGCAGTAAAAAAGTAATAATGAAGATATTCAGCACACTATAACCCTGCGGAATCAAACCGAATCGATTAAGGGCTAGGCTTGTTCCCAGTGGTATTGTTATAAAAAATAGCGTGTCGAGTACGAAAAAAAATCTATTCCATAGTGAAGAGTTTTCTTGGGTTAACCTGCCAGCAATGAAATAAAAAACACCACTTCGGAAGAGGGATGAAATGTTTTTTGAGTGAAAAATTTTTGCATAGGCCAAAGCTAACAGAATCCCAATAGCAGGATACACAGCCCAGTTTGGAGTAGCGTTATTAGAGGCAAGGGGTTTTGGGGCAATTTTTTCTGTATGAGATGTAATTGAGGGCGCTGTTTCAATAAAAACAGGTCCTTTTGCTCCAATATTGTTTTTGTAAAACTCTTTATCGTAAAGATTTTCAGTATAAAACCGATTGCTTAAAGCATGGGGTTTTTCAATAATGCTAAATAACGGTATTGGTTTGCTGCTAAGGCAAAAATGACAGGTTGTGTCAACTTTTATAGTTTGATTAGTTCGTTTTGCGGTGTAGGGTTTAAGCTCTTTTTCTTTCTGCTCTTCAATCTCAATGCTTTTTCGTTCAATCTCAATAAAAAGAGGATTTATATCACTTGGTGCACTGATCGTATCCGAAATAGCCTTGGCCTGAGGTATAGTGTCGCTTACGACCAGCGTGTCGGGCTGTTGCAGTGAAAAATACTTGAAAGTGCTTTGCAAATCCATTTTATGCGCTAATCCTACATGTTTAGTTGGCAAATATACTAAAGGTTTTTTCTCTTATTGCTACATTTGTAAACTAATGTTGTTGTGCGACTAGAGGTAAATTATTGCACAAACACTTGTGTTCGCATAAAACTTTGCAGCCATGAGGGTAGTTATTCAAAGGGTAAATAATGCATCAGTTGTTGTTAACAAGGAGGTAGTTGGACAAATAAACTGTGGCCTATTGGTTTTGGTTGGCTTCGAAGAAGAGGATAACCAGGATGATGTTAGCTGGATGGTAAATAAGCTGTCGGGCTTGCGTATTTTTGATGATTCCAATGGGGTTATGAATCTATCAATTAAGGATGTTGAGGGCGATTTTTTGTGCGTTAGCCAGTTTACCCTGCATGCTAAAACTAAAAAGGGGAACAGACCATCATACATTAAAGCTGCAAATCCCAATACCGCCATACCATTGTATCACCATTTTATTAAAAGCTTAAAAGCTGAGACGGGGCGTAGGGTAGAGCAAGGAGTTTTTGGTGCGAAGATGGTTGTTTCATTAGAGAATGATGGCCCTGTGACCATATTAATTGACACCAAAAACAAGGAGTAATGAACGATATTACCATTAAGCAGCTACAGGCTGAAGTTGATGAGTGGATTAGGCAAAAAGGGGTTCGGTATTTTAGCGAGCTTACAAACTTGGGTGTGCTAGTTGAAGAGGTAGGAGAACTTGCTAGGCTTATAACCAGAACTTACGGCGACCAATCGTTTAAGGAGGGTGAGCAAGCAGATAAACTTGACGAAGAGCTTGCCGATATTCTTTTTGTGCTTGTTTGCTTAGCAAACCAAACTGGGGTTGACCTTACGCAAGCCATGCAAAAAGCCATGCACAAGCGAAACACCCGCGATGCGCATCGACATTTAAACAATCCAAAGCTCAAGCGTTAATGTACCCTGCTAACGGTATTTTTTGTATTTTTGTAGCATCTAAAAACCATATGATATGACTAATCCTATTGAAGGAAAATTCAACGTTGAAGTTGATAAAAATGAGGTATTAAAAGCGGTTGATGAGCTAAAGGCTAAAGCTGCTAATAGAGCAAAAGCCGATAAAGAAGTTCTAAAAAAATGCCTTAACCTTATCGATTTGACTACCTTAAACTCAACTGATAGTATTGAGAGGGGCGAACTGTTTGCACAAAGAGTAAACGATTTACCAAATGCCTTTCCTCAGGTGCCCAACGTGGCAGCTATTTGCGTATATCCTAGTTTAGTTTCGGCAGTAAAGCAAACGCTTACGCAAAGCGATGTTAAGATAGCCTCAGTGGCAGCGGGGTTTCCAGCCTCGCAAACCTTTATCGATATAAAGCTGTCGGAGTGCCAAATGTGCCTCGATCAGGGAGCCGATGAGCTTGATGTGGTTATCTCGTTGGGCCATTTTTTGGAGGGAGACTATTTTACCGTTTATAGCGAGCTAATGCAAATTAAAGAGGTGGCTGGAGATGCAAGGGTTAAGGTAATTCTTGAAACAGGGGCGCTACCAACTTTTAGCGATATACGTTTAGCATCGTTTCTGGCCATGGAGGCAGGTGCCGATTTTATTAAAACATCAACGGGTAAAATTGATGTAGCCGCAACACCTGAGGCGCTTTACGTTATGTGTATGGCTGCAAAAGAGTATTACGAAGCTACAGAGCGAATGGTGGGAATAAAGCCTGCTGGCGGAATGGTTACATCATCTGATGCCGTTCTATTCTATTCAATTGTTGAGGAGGTGCTGGGTGAAAAGTGGCTGAATAACCAATGGCTTCGTCTTGGCGCTAGCCGCTTGGCCGATAATCTTCTTTCCGATATTTTGGATGATACCGTAAAATATTTTTCAGCTTCGTCAAGTTCAAAGTACTAAATCTTCTTCGTAACTAATGAAAAAGTCTGAACCCAGTTCAGACTTTTTTTGTTTTATAACGCACACATTATTAGTGCGATAAAAATATTTTCGTTAGAGGGCTAAAAATTTTGACCAACGGAGAACAACGGATTGATTTTGTGATTTTATTTGCATCAATTTACATGAATGTAAATGAAAAACAAAGTGCTACATATCAATAACTTAAATCCTTTTTCCGTACATGGAAAATACCCAGCACGAAAAACTGGTTTACCTTATCAACGAGGTAACCGACGACGACGAACCTCCGAGTATAGTCAGCCTCTCAACTGACGACTCCGAAGTGACGTTTAGCCTCAACAAAGTTGGGGCACGCACCGGAAAAGAGCGCATAGAAATAAGCGAGCGCTCGCGCATCTTCCTCAATAAATATTTCCCCTTGGCAACAGAAAAAGACTGGAGTAGCTGGCAATGGCAGGTAAAACATGGCATTACCAATTATGAACAGCTGGCAAAACTTCTTAATCTTTCCGATGAAGAGGTAAAGGCTATTGCTGATCCACATTTCTCATTGCCCTTAAGGATTACTCCTTACTACGCAAGTTTGCTTTCAGCAAACGATCCAACTCAAGCCCTTCGTCGAACCATGGTTCCGACAGTTGGAGAGTTTAAAATTTCACATGGTGAGTCTTCCGATCCTCTATCGGAGGAAGGCGATAGCCCTGTTTCAAACCTTGTTCATCGATACCCTGATAGGGCATTGTTTCTTGCCACAGGTTTCTGTTCGGCATATTGTCGATACTGCACTAGGTCGCATATGGTGGCCAAGGACAAATGCCACGTAGGTATAAAGGCTTGGCAACCAGCACTCGATTATATCAAAGCACACTCCGAGATTCGCGATGTGCTCATTTCGGGTGGCGATCCGCTAACCATGCCCGACTCACACATCGAGTATTTGCTATCCTCAATTCGAAATATTCCGCACGTTGAGATGATTCGAATTGGAACCAAAGTCCCAGTGGTCCTTCCTCAACGTATCACCCGAAGCCTAGTGGCGATACTTAAAAAGTATCACCCATTGTTTATTAGCATCCACTTCACTCATCCCGATGAGCTTACTCCTGAAGTTGGACAGGCCTGTAAGCGTTTGGCCGATGCTGGTATCCCCTTGGGAAGTCAAACTGTTTTGCTAAAAGGAATAAACGACGATGTGCAAACAATGAAAAGCTTAATGCATGGATTGCTAAAAATCAGGGTAAGGCCTTATTACCTTTACCAGTGCGATCCAATTCCTGGCTCGGCACATTTCCGAACGCCTGTTTCTAAAGGGTTGGATATTATTCGTGGTTTGCGCGGGTATACATCGGGTTACGCTGTACCAACTTATGTTATTGATGCTCCTGGTGGAGGAGGGAAAATACCGTTACTGCCTGACTACTTTCAAGGAAAAGAAAATGGCGATGTAATTTTAAAAAACTATCAGGATAAGCT
>CAZGQZ010000131.1:0-7368 GCA_964527985.1 uncultured Rikenellaceae bacterium
GCAAGCGAATTACAAAATGCTCTTATTGAAGCTGCTGCAGAGAATGATGAAAACCTGATGGAAAAATTCTTTGATCAGGGAACTCTTTCAGAAGACGAAATGCGCGAAGGTATTAGAGCAGGACTTATTTCACGCGGTTTGTTCCCAGTTTTCTGTGTTTCAGGTAAGCGAAACATTGGCGTTAAAAGGTTAATGGAATTCGTTATTAACGTATGCCCAAGCCCCGACAAATTCCCAGCAGTAAAAACTAAAGACGGTAAAGACATTAGCTGTAGCGCAAGTGAACCCGCTTCGCTATTCATATTCAAAACAGCCGTTGAATCTCATATTGGTGAGATAAACTACTTTAAAGTTATGTCGGGTAAAGTATCGGAAGGCATGGACTTGGTGAATACCACCAACGATGGAAAAGAGCGTCTTTCGCAACTTTTTGTTGTTGCTGGCAAGAAGCGCGAAAAGGTAACTGAACTGGTTGCCGGTGATATTGGAGCCGCTGTTAAGCTTAAAAACACCAAAACAAACCACACGCTTAGCGCACCCGGAAAAAACATTGAGTTTGAGCCATTAACATTCCCAAATGCTAAATTCCGCACTGCTATAAAAGCAAAAAACGAGTCGGATACTGAAAAACTTGGCGAATATTTAAACAGAGCACACCAGGAAGACCCAACAATTGTAATTGAGTACTCAAAAGAGCTTAAGCAGATTATTGTTTACGGTCAAGGAGAACACCACCTTAATATATTGAAGTGGCAGCTACTTAACCTTTACAAAATTGATGTTGATTTCCTCCCTCCTCGCATACCTTATCGTGAAACCATTACAAAAATAGCACAAGCCGACTATCGCCATAAAAAGCAAAGTGGTGGAGCAGGGCAGTTTGGCGAGGTACACATGGTTATTGAGCCACACACTGAGGGTGCACCCGACCCTGTTAAGTATAAAGTTAACGGACGTGAAATTAACGTTAGCGTTAGAGGCAAAGAGGAAGTTAAATTGGAGTGGGGCGGAAAGCTCGTTTTCTACAACTGTATTGTTGGTGGATCTATTGACGCTCGATTCTTACCCGCCATCCTTAAAGGGATAATGGAGAAAATGGAAGAAGGCCCGCTAACTGGTTCGTACGCTCGCGATATTCGCGTGGCCATTTACGATGGCAAAATGCACCCAGTTGATTCAAACGAAATTTCGTTTAAGCTTGCTGGCCGTAATGCATTTAGAACTGCATTTAAAAATGCTGGCCCGAAAATTATGGAGCCAATCTACGAAGTAGAAGTGCTAGTCCCCAGTGATAAAATGGGCGATGTAATGAGCGACCTTCAGAACAGAAGATCGATTATACTTGGTATGGATAGCGTTAAAGGGTTTGAGAAGATTAACGCAAGAGTTCCTTTAGCCGAACTTAACAAATACTCTACTGCGCTATCATCGCTTACTAGTGGAAGGGCAACTTACAACATGAAATTCTCGAGCTACGAGCAAGTCCCAGCCGATGTACAAGATAAGCTACTAAAAGCCTACGAAGAGGAATCGGAAGAAGAATAGATGATTCGATAGACATAAAGTTAGATTGATAGAAAAGCTCCTTTAAAACGGGAGCTTTTCTATTTTATACTTTCTGAATTACCCGTATTTAGTAACAACAAAAAACTTATTAAATAAAAATGACCAAATAATCCCCCCGCGTAAGGCTATTTGTTTTATATTTAAAAGAAAAATTTCATCATGGAAAACCTCTTTTTACACTACATGCACGAAAGAGTGCGACGCGAAGAAGAGCATACCGTGCAAGATCCAGGTCCAGTTATCACTATTTCTCGAGAGTATGGTTGCTATGGAAGCGAAATAGCTGAACTGCTAACCGAAAAAATTAACAAAGCTCATGCTACCGAGGAAAAACCCGAATGGGTTTTTGTAAGCCATCAGGTTTTACACGATGCTGCTGAATCGCTTCAAACTAAACCCGACGACATCTCGCATATTTTTGGCGCAAAGGAAAAATCAATTTTTGGCGATTTAGTTTCAATCTTCTCAAAAGATAAATACCTAAGCGATATACAGATTAAGCGCACGCTAGCTCAGATAGTCCGCTCATACTCGGAACAGGGGAACTCAATTATTGTGGGTAGGGCTGGATGCGTATTGGCAAAACACATAAAAAAATCGTTACACGTAAGGCTCATTGCTCCATTTTGCTGGCGTGTTAATGTAATTAAAGATAGGTTTAACCTTTCCTCGTCCGATGCTGTGGAAAAAGTAAAGGAAACCGATAAGCGTCGTGAAACGTTTATGGAATTCTTCAGGGGGAATAAACCCGACAGTGAACTATTTGACATTATTTTGAACCGATCAACAATAGAGACTGAGGATATAGTTGCCCAAATTATGCAGCTAGCTAAGGTAAGGGGGCTCTTGTAAGCCATATTTCAACTATATTTGCCGTTAAGTAAAACACTAGTGTAAAATTGGTGTTTTAGTTAAGTACTTTTCATATAACCATAAAAATTCAAACATGAAGAAAGCTGAAATTCATACGCCCAAAGGCGTAATGAAGGTGAAATTCTATGAGGATGACGCACCTAATACCGTTGCAAATTTTATTAAACTTGCCGAAGAAGGATTTTACAATGGCCTTGCGTTTCACAGGGTTATTCCCAACTTCGTAATTCAAGGTGGCTGCCCTTTCTCAAAAGACATGAGCGATAGAAGGGTTGGCACTGGTGGCCCCGGTTACTCTATCGACTGCGAACTTGACGGAGAAAATCAATATCACGATCGTGGGGTACTATCAATGGCACACGCAGGAAGAAATACAGGTGGTTCACAATTTTTTATATGCCATAGCCGTGATAACACTAGCCACTTAGACAGAAATCACACCTGTTTTGGCAAGGTATACGAGGGGGTTGATATTATTGATGAGATTAGACAAGGCGATACTATTGAAAAGATAACGATTATTGAGGAATAAAAAATCATAGCAATTGAACACATTTTCACTAAAGTGAAGAGTGAGCATAAAAAAACTTCCCGCAAATTATTGCGGGAAGTTTTTTATTTTAAATGGGAATTAACTAGCTATACATGAACCGTTTTATACTTCGCTTAGGAGTTTTTATAAACTCTTCGGGATGAATAATCACCTGAGAGATATTCATGTATGAGGGCAGCTGATCGTTAACCTCTTTTTTATATCCCTCAAATTGCTTTAACAAAGCCTCATCGCTTACCTTAAACCGCTGAACATAATCCTGATCGGGAAAGATGAGCGCCACTAACTTATCGTTTCGTTGAACAACAACCGTTTCGCCAACACCAAATTTATTGTTAAGTATCGACTCGATCTCTTCGGGGTAAATATTCTTTCCGCTAGGTCCAAGGAGCATGCTCTTAATTCTACCCTTGATAAACACGTTCCCCTTGCTATCAACAAGCCCTAAGTCCCCTGTATGCAGCCAACCATCATCATCTAAAACCTCGTTGGTGGCTTCTTCGTTCTTGTAATAGCCGTACATTACATTCTCTCCTTTCACCATTATTTCACCAGCAATACTCTCTGGATCAGGCGAGTCAATCTTAAGCTCGAGCGTATCCACAACCCTTCCTGAAGCCCCAGATGGGTTTTCTCTCCAGTTTATGTAGCTAATTAGCGGACCACACTCGGTCATTCCGTATCCAACAGTAAAGGGAAACTTCATGCGTTTAAAAAAACTTTCAGTTTCCTGGTTAAACGGAGCGCCACCCAGCACCAGCTCCCTGAAATTTCCACCGAATGCTGCTTCGAGCTTTACTCTAATCTTTTTAAGAATTAAACAGCTAACGCCAGGGATTTTCAACAGAACCTTCATAATGGGTTTTGAGGTTTTAGGAAGAACTTGCTTTTTGTAAATCTTCTCAATAACCAACGGTACCGAAAGTATTAGCGATGGCCTAACCTCACCAAAGGCTTGCAGAATAATTTGAGGCGATGGAGTTTTTGTAAGAATGGTTATGTGACAGCCCAAAGTAAACGGGAATAGAAACTCAAATGCACATCCAAAAGTGTGAGCCAAAGGCAAGAATGATACAATTTTATCGCCTGGGTTTAAAGGCATATTCATTTGCGCATACCTAATATTGGCAGCAAGGCTATTATGAGGTATCATAACTCCTTTTGCAAACCCAGTTGTACCCGAGGTATAGCTAATTACCGCTAGCTTTTCGTTTGAAATTTGAGGAAGAGTATACCTATCGGCTCTATAATCCTTAACATCAACGGGTTTGTCAATGCCTGCATTTTCCCAAGCCTCAATAAATGCAGCTGAGCGTTGAGCCTGTATTGTAAACCCTGCAATTTTTAACGAGCCCATTAGGTTTGGCATCTTATCGAACTCCATTGCCTCAAATAGCTGTTGCTCTGCAAAAAGGAGTATCGAATCCGAATGGTTTACAATTTCGTGTACATCGGCTGGTTTAAAATCGGGCAGAATTGGCACAATTACCGCTCCATACGAAACCACTGAAAGATAAATAATACCCCAGCGTGCAGAATTCTTACCTACGAGAGCAACCTTATCGCCCTCTTTAACTCCTGCCTTTCGATAGAAATTATGTAACCTATTTATATGGTATGCCACCTGGGCGTATGTATAGGTATCGCCTTTATAATCTGATAGCGCATTGAAATCCCAGTTCCTTCGGATGCTATTCTCGAGAAATTGGGTAACTGTTTCGTTTAGCATATTATTTTAGATTTTGTCCCAATCAAAAGTACAAAACATTTTAATAGAATATACAAATCAGCAAGGTCAAGAAAAAATCGGTTTCGGAATTGAACAGAATTTTACGGGAAATAGAAAGCAATTCCGACTTCCAAATAAAGAGAAGTAGTAAAAGATTTATTATTGTTTCGGATTAACGGAAAAGATGCAAAAACCCTTTGTAAACTCCTCCCTTGTACTTACGACCATCCCAACCAACAGCCTCAATTACGTAGAAATAAACACCTTCGGAGGCAGGCTTACCGTCGCCATTAACTTGGCCATTCCATCCTTCCCATTCCTTTGGATTACCCGAATATTCGTATACTTTGTCGCCCCATCGCGAAACAATGCTAATTTTAAACGATTTTATAGATGTCACGCTAGTTTCAGTATCCTTAAGCACAAAAAACTGGTTAACCGGATCGTCGTTTGGTGAGAAAACATTTGGGATAGCTGTTGGATCAATAAACGAAGTATCAACCTCTACCGGGCGAAGTATAGTATCCATGCAAACCTGGTTGCCAGTTACCTTTTTTGACACATGCTCAACACCAAAAATACCAGGAACAAAATATTTTTTTGGAGGATACGACTCTATACGTTCACTAAAAAGCGACTTATCGCTCCAGGCAATACTATCGCCACCTCTTTTAACTAAAATATCATCGTTTATAATATTCCAGAAAAGGGAATCGGCATTCTCGGCAGTGCTTTCCAACTTCATCTCAAGCAGAGCCTCCTCGCTAGGGAATTCGTCATCCTGTTTAACCCAATTGGGCAAGTTATCGTTACTTGTGTTGAAATAAATATCGAGGCCTACCTTTGTTGCTATTGCCTGTATTTCATCAGTTTCTACAACCATATCGTCTTTACCAAACGGATTGGTTACCGTTAAACGGTATGCTGCATCGGCCAATGGTCCGTAGGTTTTACCATTCTGCTCGTTCTCAAACTCAATGTCAATAAACGGTAGCCCAACATTCACTGGAACTTCAACCGCTGGATTTAACGACTCGAAAACAAAGCTGCCAAAATAGCCCCCCAAGGGCAACAGATTTCTTTCCTGATGTGGGTTTGTGGCGTTCTCGTCTTCGTCGGGATTATAATAGTTCGATAAATCGAAATAGGTAAAAAATGAGTTTACATCGTAAAAATTTGGCGAAGAAGATAAGTACAAGCCCAATGACTCGCAGGAATTGCTATTAAGCGAAAGTGCGATAAGTTGAACATCGTCAACCATAACCCAGGCCACGTAAACTTGTGTGCTGTCGTCACTCAGCCTAACAACCTCAACTAAATATCCTCCGGGCGATACCGACATAAGGGTTGAATCGGTTTGCCCAGCCAAAGGTTGAAACCTATCAATAGTGGGGTTAATTTCACTGTCGTACTTGTACCATTGGTATGCTGATGCTGATGAATCGGAAAACTGGGCTCTTAGCCCAGGCTCATTGTCATCAAAAAAAACGAAAACCGAATCCTGATCTTCTTCGGGGAAATACTGGGTTAACCCACCCCAATCCTTATCGGGTGCATATATTTGGGCAATGCCATTATTGGGCATTAAGCAAACAACAAACAAAAACAATACACTGGCAACTAATCCCTTACGCATTACGCTTCTCTTTTTAAAACAAACTACAATAATAGCATTTTTTAGGCAAACACTGGCTATTGCAAACACAAAAGCAACGCTAAAACATGCATAAAATTGTAGGCCAAGCGTTTGATTTGTTTACCCAAAACAAAATAGGCTTACCTTATCTTCAAATTGCTTACGTTAATCAAACTGTGGCATTTATTTTGAATTGCTTTAGGCAAAATTTGAGGAAATATCTGCTATTTTTTCCTACTTTTACTATTCTCAACATAAAACGCATGAGCCATTATGGTTTAAAATAATTTTGTTATGAGAAAAAAATTCTATTTCCTAATACTCGCCTTATTTCTAGGCCAAAGCATACACGCTCAAACACCTGTAGTTGGTCAACAAGCGCCAGAAATTGCGCTTGAAAACCCTAATGGAGAAATTGTAAAGTTATCCGATTTAAAGGGCAAAATGGTCCTTATCGATTTTTGGGCATCGTGGTGCGCTCCATGCCGACGAGAAAATCCAAATCTGGTTGAGGCTTACCATCGGTTTAAGGATTCGAACTTTGAAAATGGCGATGGCTTTGTTATCCTTAGCGTTTCGCTCGACCTTAAGCGAGAGCAATGGTTAAATGCCATTGAAAAAGATGGGTTAGATTGGCCTTACAATATTAGCGACCTTAAAGGCTGGCGAAGCGAAGCAGCAAAAGAGTACGGAATACGAATGATACCTGCCAGCTTTTTGGTTGACGGCGATGGCAAAATTGTAGAAGAAAACCTCAGAGGCGATAGGCTTGAGGATGCGCTTAAAAAGTACAGGGTAAGAAAATTTTGGTGGTGAATAGCAAGATAACTTACACTTTTTCATAATGGCTTAATTTGTATTACCTCCCTACTCAACCCAACAAACCATGAAAACTGCAAAGATTTTAAGAAAGACACTCAAAATATCGTTAATAGCAATTGCAAGCTTACTTTTGCTCATTATTATTGTGCTTACAGTTGCAAAACTCAGTGAGAACAGAATTTCTCGCAT
>CAZGQZ010000132.1:0-7328 GCA_964527985.1 uncultured Rikenellaceae bacterium
TATTTTACAGCTGTTTAGCATATTGTTACAAAAACTAACCATTGTCATGTAAAAAATTGTAAGCATTTTCATAATTTTACATCAAAATTGCAAGTTTAATATTCGTTATTGTTTTTAAACGCTAAGTATTTTCTTACATAACTTAAAAAATTATATATGTCGACTGATCGCTTTGTTTCACGCCACATTGGTCCTCGCGATGGCGAGATTAATGAAATGCTAAAAGCAGTTGGGGTTAAAACTGTTGACGAGCTCATTGACCAAACCATACCCAAGGGTATCCGCATGGAAAAACCGCTTAACCTTCCTGAACCAATGAGCGAAAGGGAGTTTTTGGGTAAAATAAAATCAATTGCAAGCAAAAATAAGGTATACCGTTCGTTTATAGGCATGGGGTACTACGGAACGCACACCCCATCGGTTATACTCCGAAATATTTTCGAGAACCCAGGTTGGTATACCTCATACACTCCCTACCAAGCCGAAATTAGCCAAGGTCGACTCGAAGCGCTGCTAAACTTCCAAACCGTGGTAATGGACTTAACCGGAATGGAAATGGCTAACGCATCGCTACTCGACGAATCGACCGCTGCAGCTGAAGCAATGCTCATGATGCATAGCCTCCGTTCGCGCCAAGCAGTAAAGGAGGGCCGTAACGTATTGTTTGTTGATAGCGACATTTTTCCGCAAAACTTAGAGGTTATTGAAACACGCGCTACCCCTGTTGGAATTGAAGTTGTTACTGGCTGTTACAGCGAGTACGAGTTTACAGGGAAAGAATTTGGTGTAGTTGTTCAGTATCCATCGGCAAAAGGAAATATTCGCGACTATGCCGCATTTACTGCCAAAGCCAAGGATAACGGTGCATTTGTTTCGGTAATTGCCGACATATTAGCGCTTGCGCTAATAACCCCTCCTGGTGAGTGGGGTGCCGATATCGTTGTAGGATCTACTCAGCGTTTTGGAGTTCCTATGGGATTCGGTGGCCCTCATGCTGCATATTTCGCCACCAAAGAGGAATACAAACGTAATATTCCTGGTCGAATTATTGGCGTGTCAATAGATAAGCATGGCAACAAGGCATTACGCATGGCGTTACAAACCCGCGAGCAGCATATTAAACGTGAGCGTGCAACATCGAACATATGTACTGCTCAAGCATTGCTTGCTACAATGGCTGGCATGTATGCAGTTTACCATGGCCCTGAGGGCATTAAGCGCATTGCATTGCATGCACACAATGCTGCAACAACTATAGCCAATCATCTTGAGAAACTAGGCTATAAGCAAAATGTTAAAAACATCTTCGATTCGATTGAGGTTGAACTTCCTGCGGGCGTTAAAACCGATATGATTAGAAGAAAAGCGGTTGACCAAGAGATAAACTTTAACTACAAAAGCAACGGTACCATTGGCATTAGTACCGATGAGCTTACTACAGTTAACGATGTTAATAGCATAATTCAAATTTTTGCTGAAGTTGTTGGCAAGCCCGCAACTACCATTAGCGCAATTGAGGAAAACAATGCAATTGCTGATAACCTTAAGCGAAAATCCGATTTCCTTACCGAAAAGGTTTTCAACTCGTTCCATTCGGAAACCGAGATGATGCGATACATTAAGCGCCTTGAAAGAAAAGATATTGCGCTTAACCATAGCATGATTTCACTCGGAAGCTGTACAATGAAGCTAAACGCAGCTACCGAAATGCTACCGCTTAGCTGGATTGAATTTGGCAATATCCATCCATTTGTGCCAACCGACCAAGCCCAAGGTTACATGAGCCTTATATGTGAACTTGAGCAGCTTCTTGCCGAAATAACCGGCTTTGAGGCAGTTTCGCTACAACCAAACTCAGGTGCAGCAGGCGAATATGCCGGATTAATGGTAATTCGCCAGTACCACATTAAACGAGGCGAAGGACATCGCAACGTTGTGCTCATTCCTTCGTCGGCACACGGTACTAACCCCGCAAGCGCTGCAATGGCAGGCATGGAGGTAGTTGTTGTTGCCTGCGATGATAACGGGAATATATCGCTCGACGACCTAAAGGAAAAAGCAGAGAAACACCGCGACAACCTTTCGGCTTTTATGGTAACTTACCCTTCAACTCACGGTGTGTTTGAGCCCGAGATTAGGGAAATGAATAAGATAATTCATGATAACGGTGGGCAGGTTTACATGGATGGAGCTAACATGAACGCACAAGTTGGCCTTACCAGCCCAGGAATTATTGGCGCCGATGTTTGTCACCTAAACTTGCATAAAACATTTGCCATACCACATGGTGGCGGTGGCCCAGGCGTTGGACCAATTGGCGTAGCCAAACACCTTGTTCCTTACCTTCCCACTCATCCAGTTGTAAAAACAGGTGGAAATGAGGGCATAACGGCTCTTGCCGCTGCTCCATGGGGAAGCGCTAGCGTTCTTCCTATTACGTTTGGCTACATTCTGATGCTTGGTGCCGAAGGATTGAAAAAGGTTACCGAAATGGCAATTCTCAGTGCAAATTACCTTACAGCAAAACTTAAAGGTCATTTTGATGTGCTTTATACAGGGAAAACTGGCAGAGTAGCGCACGAAATGATTCTGGATTGCCGTCACTTTAAGCAAACCTTCGGAGTGGAAACCGGAGACATTGCCCGAAGGCTTATGGATTATGGATTCCATGCTCCTACCCTTTCGTTCCCTGTTCACGAAACCCTTATGGTTGAACCAACCGAAAGCGAGTCGGTTCAGGAACTCGACAGGTTTATTGAGGCGATGATAGAAATAAAAAAGGAGCTCGATGAGATTAAGGATGGCAAGGCCGACAAGGAGGACAACGTGGTTAAGAATGCTCCCCATACGGTTGCTGAAGTAACAGCCGATGAGTGGAAGCATTCGTATAGCCGTCAGAAAGCAGCATATCCTCTGGCATGGCTTGCAAGCAATAAGTTTTGGCCTGCTGTTGGTAAAATTGACTCAGGCTACGGTGATCGTAATCTAGTTTGCTCATGTGCTCCCATTGAAGAGTATCTTTAGAAATAGTGTAACATAAAAAAAGCAGGCCAATGTGCCTGCTTTTTTATTGCCCTCTACAAGAATTATTTCCCTTTTAACCCAAATTTAACTAACTGCGGAGGAACAACTTCATCAGTTGATGGTTGCAGAATTCCATACAGATGTTTATTGTGAAAGGCAATCTCCTCGTATTTATAATTTAAACCTAGCTTAAAACCCGATAAATCAACAATAGCATCGCCGACCCATTTACCGTTGCTGCTATAGGTATACACCCTGAATAAGTGGTCAACTTCTTCATCAATAAACCTAAAGACAAGAATATTGCCCTCGTCATCAACAAGTAGGTTATAGTAGTAAGGCATAGTTTTTCTAAAAAAATCTTCCCTATAAATTGGAGCAATATCTGCTTTGGTAAATCCATCTCTTTGCTCAACCATTGCTTCCATTCGCGCAATAAACTCCTTCTTCAAATCCTCGGGGTACGGCAACGATGGGTAATCGAGAGCGATATCGCGCATGTGCTTGCCACTTGGCGAGTATACTGAAAGCTGATTTGAAAATGAAAATCCAACCAGCAGATTTCCATCGGGAAGACCACGGATAAACATTCTATTGGTTGTGGAAAACGGAGAGTATGAATATAGGTAGCTATTTTTGGAAATGGTCAAATTTGGATTATCCCAAACATCATCGTACTTTTTAATAACATTAGCCTCACCGCTATCAGGGTCAATTATTGTGATAACATACCTGACCCCCTTTTCGCCCATTGGCACATGCCCAACCAAAGCAATTCGATTTGATGATAGCGACACTGTTTTCAACGGCATATAATCTAGCTTAATGTTTTTCACAAACTCACCATTAAGGGTAAAAAGCTTTATGTGTCCGTTGTGCTCATGGGTAAAAACATACTTACCGCCAACTACACCTCCGAGCACTGGCCTAACCTTAAAATCCTGCTCCGAAGTACCTTTACTCCCAAATGTTAAAACATGCTTACCTGCTAGGTTAAACTTTGATATTGAGTAGGAGTTGTAGTTCCCCACGAAAACGCTGCCATCGGGGGCAACAGCAATACTCTTGTAAAGCCCAACAGGCATGCCGTTAACCTTTTGCTTATAATCGGAAAAAATTTCACCCCAGCTATTCTCCTTCGCATACTCGGTATCCTGCACGAGCTTTAGCGTTCCGCTTTTATAGGTATCAACCAGCGATTGGCCGCTAACCTGCAATACAATGCTTAGCCCTAAAAACAATAATTTTACACGTTTCATAACGAAATAGATTTAGTTTATAAAAAGGGATTGGCCAATCCGTTAGTTTAATTACTAGTACATTGCTTTACAAGCAATTTTTTTTCAACATTACCCTCGCTATCAACCTCTGCAATGGCAATTGCTCGCATTTGGTATAATTTGTTAGGCGATTCGAACTCGGGTTGAAAATTTGGTGCATCTAGTTCAACCCATTCACACTTAACTTGGGTTTCTTTATTCTTTTTGGTTCTCTGCTGATGCAAGACCGTAAGAAAGCCGAAAGCTATGGCAATGGATGCTGCAGCAGCAAAAACCCTTGCAAACGGGAACCTTTTATGCTTTTGAGTGCTAATAGGATTAGTTTCCAACTCTTCGATAAATGCTAGAACATTCGCTACTTTGTTTCTCCTGTCGGCTAAACGCTGGGAACAGGATGAGCAAATTTTAAGATGATTCTCTAATTCAAAAATTTCATCAGTGCACAACTCCCCATCAATATAAGCTTGTATTACCCAATCGTTAGCGCATTTATTACTAGTTCTCATGGTTAAATGTTTTAGCTATTGTTGTACCCATTTCGATAGCTTATCGATTGCACGCGTTAAGGTTTTCCCTACCGATGCAGGGTTCATCTCAACTATGCTAGCCATTTCGGCATACGAAAAACCCATCTTGTAAAGTGTAACCATCGCTCTTTCCTTATGGGTCAACTTGCGCATTGCCTTTTTTATCAACTCTAGACGGAGACGATTCCTTTGCCCTTCCTCTGACAAAGGGTCACAGTCATAATCTTTTGCTAATGCGCCAGAAAATCGTAAGTTAAACCTATGCCTATTTACGCAGCGGTTGTAGGCTACCCTAAAAACCCAAGCCATTGGGCTTTTAACAGCATTACTACCATTTTGCTTGTGCATTAGCTCAATGAACGCTTCCTGCGCAATATCTCTGGCATCATCAGCATTGGCTGTCCACCGCTGGCAAAAAAGCTGAACTTTGCTAAAATTTTCTTTATAAAGGCTATCTATATCCATTGGCTAGCTAATCATGGTTATGACAAACCAAATTGGCTTTTGTGACACAAATATCAAAAAAAACCTTATCCCCTTTTTGTGGAGATAAGGCAATAGTTTTATAAAACACTAGCATTTTAGCGCTTATTCTCAATGTCGCTCAAATGAATATCAAGGGCTTTTACTGAAATTTGAATCTCCCAAACCGACAGAGCCAGCGATGCAATTAGCAAAAGCAAGGCTACCCCAAATATAACTTCAGCCCAAACGCCTTCGCCAACATAAATTAGAAACATGCTTAGGACACAAAGCAAAAGACTTGTTATACCCAAAATTTGCATGTACCTAATAATATGGACTCTCCGACGCAAATTCCTAATTTGCCCTAACAGGATACAATTCGCATTCTGCTTGTACTGAGCATGCAGGTTACGCACAAGCTGAGCTAAGGCCAAAAACCTATTTGTGTAGGCTAATAGCAGCAGCGAAATAGCTGAGAACAGAAGAGCAGGTGTTGTAAGCGTGAGCATGATTAAACTTTGCTAGTTTCGTTTTCTCCCAATTGCCTCATCGATAACCAGAGTGAATATGTCGCGCATAGTAAGCCCCATTGCATTTACCTGTTGAGGAACAATACTGGTTTCGCTCATGCCAGGAACAGTATTCACCTCTAAAAAGTAGAGCTTATTGTTACTGTAGATGTAATCGATACGAACAATGCCACGGCAGCCTAGCCTATCGTATATCTCCGACGACACGGATTGGATGTAACTTGTAAGCTCATCGGGAATACGTGCTGGAGTAATCTCTTCAACCTCATTCTCGTACTTTGCTCCGTAATCGAAAAATTCGTTTTTAGGAACAATTTCGGTTACGGGAAGCACAAGTGTTTTGTTATGTGTTTTAACCACACCGCAGGTTAGCTCCACTCCAGGAATAAACTCTTCGATAAGGGCAACCTGGTCTTCGGTGAACGACTTGGCCAGTGCAGGTTCTATCTCCTGTTCGCTTTTCACTTTTGAAATACCGTAGCTGCTACCACTTTCGTTGGGCTTTACAAATAAAGGAAGTTTAAGCGTTTTAGCAATGTTTGATGAATTAACTGGCTCACCCTTGCGAATGCTTATGCTTTTTGCCATGTGAACATTAATTCCGTTCAGTAGCATTTTGGTTACCTCCTTATTAAAGGTTGCCGATGTGTTAAGCACACCGCCTGTTGTGTAGGGTATGCCCATCATTTCGAAATAGGCCTGTAGCAAACCATTTTCGCCTGGTGTACCATGAATTGCAATAAGAGCACAATCGAACGAAAGGGTTTTGCCATCAACTTGAGCGGTAAAGGTATCCCACGAGATGGGGGTGTCATCTTTTCCAACCTGCTTAAGTACCCACCTCGTACCCTTAACCAAAATGGTGAAAACATTGTACAAATCGGGATTAAGCCATTGCGCTATTTGCCTTGCTCCCTTAAGCGAAATACCCTCTTCGGATGAATTTCCGCCAGCCATTAGGGCAATGTTAAGCTTTTTGCTCATACAAAAAATGTTTGACTACGGTTTAAACTGATACCTTTTGCTTATCAAGCTATTGAAAAATGTGGTTACCCTTTCTCATCGGGTCGCGATGAGGTATAGGTACGCCATCGCTCAACCACCTGTGCCATGTCGTTAGGAATTTCCGAATCGAAAAACATTTCTTTGCCAGTTGATGGATGAATAAACCCCAACGACTTTGCATGAAGTGCATGCCTTGGGCATAGGCTAAAGCAATTTTGAATAAACTGCTTATACTTTGTAAAGGTTGTTCCCTTGACTATGGAATCGCCACCGTAACGATCGTCGTTAAAAATTGGGTGGCGGATGTACTCAAAATGCACCCTAATTTGGTGTGTGCGTCCAGTTTCGAGCTTGCACTCAACCAGCGTAACATATCCAAGCCTTTCCATAACCTTCCAATGGGTAACGGCGTGCTTACCATCGTCGCCCTCAGGAAAAACGAACATCTTCATTCTGTCGCGGGGGCTTCTGCCAATGTGCGCATCAACGGTTCCCGA
>CAZGQZ010000133.1:0-7269 GCA_964527985.1 uncultured Rikenellaceae bacterium
GAGATTGTAAAGGATAGAACGCGCGAAGTGGTTGAGCAGAAAGAGCATATTGAGCATATCCTTACCGATATAAAGGCAAGCATTAACTACGCACAGCGTATTCAGCAGGCTTTGCTACCTAGCAAAGAAATTCTCAACGAGTATGTGCCGAATCATTTTATTGTTTTTCATCCGCGCGATGTGGTAAGTGGCGATTTTTACTGGGCAGCAAAAGTGAACAACTGGTTTATTATAACTGTGGCCGATTGTACAGGGCACGGTGTGCCCGGTGCTTTGATGAGCATGTTGGGAATTTCGTTTTTAAACGAAATAGTTCGGAAAAATGAAGTACTCTCGTCAGCAATGGTGCTAAATGAGCTGCGCCAGTCGGTAATTGAAGCATTAAAACAAACCGGGAAGCAGAACGAGCAGAAGGATGGTATGGATATGAGTATGGTTGCATTTAATATTGATACCCAAGAGTGCCTTTGGGCTGGAGCGAACAATCCGCTTTACCTTGTTCGTCGCGGAAGGCCAACTGGTTCTGATATGATTGAGAATTGCGAGAGATGTAGGGTTCACGAGTTCGAATCGAACTACATAAAAGAGTATAAGGGCGATAAAATGCCTGTGGCAATTCATACAATTATGGAGGATTATACAAGCCATAGGATAATGCTTCAGAAAGGCGACAGGCTTTTCCTTTTTAGCGATGGGTATGCCGATCAGTTTGGAGGCCCCGAACATAGGAAATTTATGGCAAAAAACTTCAAGGATTTAATTGCTCGAACATCGCTTTTGCCTATTGTTGAACAAGGGCATGAGATTGATGCTACTTTCCAGCAATGGAAAGATTTCGATGGATGTGATTACGAGCAGATTGATGATGTAACAGTGCTTGGGTTTGAGGTTTAGCCAATTATTTTTAGCTTGGCAAATTTAAGTAGAAGGTTTTTTTGCCCAGCCGTAATAAAGTTAACTATCGCTTTTGCGTTTTGCCCATCATTTTCAATGGCAATAACAGTTCCTTTTCCAAACCTTTCGTGGTAAACTACCGTGCCCTCTTTAATGCTATTCGTATTTAATCCCTTTGAGGGTTCATCGCTTTCAATAGCATTATCTGCTTCAATTCTTGCTAATCGCCTGCCTTGGAAACGGCCTTGGCTTGCCCTGGCTAAGTTGGATTTGCCAAAATTGGCTGGGTTAGTTTGCATCCCTCCAAGCGTCCCTGTTGTGGCAGTGGATATTTCATCCTCTTGATTGTCAATCCACTCTGGATCAATTTCAGCAATAAAACGGCTTGGTATGCTAGAGGTGAGGTTACCCCATTTGTACCTAACCTGAGCGTGCGATATAGTAGCCAATTTTGCGGCTCGGGTAAGCGCAACGTAAAAAAGCCGACGCTCCTCTTCAAGTTCCTCGGGCGATCCGGTTGATAGCCGCGAAGGGAAAAGTTCCTCTTCAATACCAGCAAGGAAAACGTAGTCAAATTCAAGCCCTTTAGCCGAGTGTATTGTCATGATCGATACTTTATCCCTGTCTTCAGATTTATCGTTATCTGCATCGGTTAGTAGCGACACGTTTTCTAGGTAATCGGCAAGAGTAACTAGTTCGATTTCTCCTTCCTCTTTTCGAGCATCCGAAAACTCTTTTATGCTGTTGAGTAGCTCTTCAATGTTTTGTAATCGGGTAATTCCCTCCACCGAACCATCGGCTTTAAACTCTTTTAGCAAGCCCGTATTGCTAATAATTGCTGCTGCGGCCTCGTAGGCATCAGCAGTGTAGGCTATAGTGCCAAATTGCTTGACGAGGTTATAAAACTGTATTACCTTGTTTATTGCCGCAGGCTTGAGTTCTGAGTTATCAGTTCCTAGCTGCTCAATGGTAACCCAAATGCTTTGTTCTTTTTGGTTTGCGGTTGCTTCGAGCCTTTGAAGCGTGGTGTTGCCAATGCCGCGCGTTGGGAAATTGATTATTCGCTTCAGGGCTTCGTCGTCGCTGGGGTTTACCGTAAGCCTAAAGTAGGCAAGGGTATCCTTAATTTCCTTTCGCTGGTAAAACGATAAGCTGCCATAAACGCGATAGGGAATATTTCGTTTACGAAGTGCCTCTTCAAAAATTCTCGATTGGGCATTAGTGCGGTACAGTATGGCAAAATCCTTATGGTGTGCATGTTCCCTGTGGATAATATCCGATATGGCTGAGGCTACCATAAACCCTTCCTCCTGATCGGTGTAGGCTTTAATTACCTTTATCTTTTCACCAATCCCTTTTGCTGAGAAAGATACTTTTTGAATTTGCCTTTTGTTCTTTGCAATTACGCTGTTTGCAGCGTTAACAATTGTTTGGGTCGATCGGTAGTTTTGCTCAAGCTTAAAAAGCTTATAGTTTGGGTAATCGTTTCTGAAGTTCAGGATGTTCTCAATTTTTGCTCCGCGAAATGAGTAAATGCTTTGCGCATCGTCGCCCACCACGCAAACATTT
This sequence comes from uncultured Rikenellaceae bacterium, assembly GCA_964527985.1. Classification (GTDB taxonomy): domain Bacteria; phylum Bacteroidota; class Bacteroidia; order Bacteroidales; family Tenuifilaceae; genus Perlabentimonas. The sequence continues at coordinate 2,464 of CAZGQZ010000133.1, forward strand.
TGATGATTTTGGGCAAGCCTTTTAACTATAAGGTATTGGCTATAGTTTGTGTCCTGATACTCATCAACTAGAATATACTTAAACTTATCCTGATATTTTGCCAGCACATCGGGAAAATCGCGGAACAAAACGTTTGTGTTCAGCAGCAAGTCGTCAAAATCCATGGCAGCAGCCTTGTAGCAACGTTGCATGTACATGGCGTAAATTCTGGCTATTTCTGGCTTTCGGGTTTGCCTGTCGAACGATACGAGCTGCGTGTTATTAGCGTAGGCCTGAGGGGTAATGAGGTTATTTTTTGCTGACGATATTCGACCGTAAACCTCATTCACTTTATAGGTTTGCGTATCGAGCTTTAGCTCTTTAATAATTGAGTTTAAAAGGCTTTTAGTGTCGGCAGTGTCGTATATGGTAAAGGTACTCGGGTATCCTAGTTTTTGGCTTTCAGCACGGAGTATGCGCATAAACATTGAGTGGAATGTACCCATCCATAGCTGTTGGGCTGTTTTTTGGCCAACAACACTGGCAATTCGCTCCTTCATTTCGCGTGCTGCCTTATTTGTGAAGGTTAGGGAAAGAATACTCCATGGAGCAACACCCTGCTTTAGCAGATGCGCAATTCGGTATGTTAATACGCGAGTTTTACCCGAGCCAGCACCTGCAATAATTAGCGCAGGGCCTTTAAATGTGGTTACTGCTTCTCGTTGTACTTCGCTAAGCTCGTTTAGGTATTGCACTTGTGGTAATTTGTAATTTTTATGTTGAGTTTGCAAAGTTACTGTCAATAACCAAAACAAAAAGTGAGTTTTAAATATTGTGAATAACTTTTTAATACAAAAGGGGCTTAACTAAAAGCCCCTTTAGAAAATCTCTTGGGTTTTGAGCGTTAAACGGAAGTTAATGGCTCAATTTTGAAAAGCTATTCGCTTTGACAGATAGCCATTTTGCCTTCCTTAATTAGCGGCTAGTTGCAAACCGAGTAGGTTCGTGCTTCTTCCATTAGCTTGCGTATGTGAGCACGAATTTCCTTTTTAACAATTTCTGCATCGGCTTTTGAAATATCCTTTGAGCAAAACGCTGCTATGTAAGCAGCCTCGGCGGCAGCACAACCATCAGGATCGTCTTCAGTTGCAGCATCCGCATCGCAGTAGAAATCTTCACCATCGGGATTTACTAAGTAACAATCGCCGCCATCCAATGGGCAGCAAAAAGTTGCCGGACCGCATGACTTAGCTGTAAGCTCAAAAATTTCGCAAACATCTTCCTCTTCCTCTTTTTCGCAACCCCATGTAATGAGGATTAGTGCGCTTAGCAGCGCAAGGGGTAATAAATAGATTTTGTGTTTCATAATAGCTTGGTTTTAGTTAATTGGTATGATTAGCTGATAAATTTTGTTCAATAACTTTTGATAGCTGTTCAAAACTCATAAAACCGCTGTAAGCATTGTTCCCTATGATAAAGGTTGGTGTTCCTTTTAGTTTTAATTCGGCAAACTGATTTCTAACCTGAGACAGATAGGTTTCGGCTTCGCCACCAAAGTAGCATTCAGCTACAAGCTCATCGGCTAGGGTAAACTCTTCAATCATTGCTTGAAATTCAAGCGTAGAGATTACCTTATAGCTTGCAATGAAAAGCTCGTGTAGCTTTTGGAAATTTCCATACCTACTTATGCAAACCGATATTTTATTCGCATCGTTTATGGCTTGGTTCGATGAAAAGTCGACTAGCCTAACCACTAGGTTTACCTTGCCGCAGTTCATGTAGCTGGACTGAAGCTGAGGGTACACCTCAGTGAAGAATTTTTGGCAATGGCTACATGCGTAACTTGAGTACATATATATTGTAAGGTTTGCAGTGTCAGGCCCAAAAGTAATATCAAGATCGTTTTTTGCCTGTACTAGCTGTATGGCTGCATTGGGCTTTTTTATTAAATACCTATTTCCAAGCTGGTATGCAATAAGTGCTAGCAGTATCAGCGAAATTGTAAGGGCTATTATGGTATGCCTGTTTTTCATATACCCAGATAAACTAATCCTTTTTACGCTCTTTCCGGTCAATATCCGTTCTAAAGTTCTGTAAAAGCGGGTTAAACATAAGGTTTAGCCCTCGTTCGTTAACCCTAATAACCGTTTTCATCATACGCTGCAGGCCTTTTGTGTCAAAACTGTTTTTTGTTTCACCGTCTTTGTCGTACGATACGAGGTAAAGCCCTTTTCTATCGGCGGTATCATCCCCCTCAAAAATATCTGTTTCCATACCCTGTTTTTTCAAGAGTTTATCGGACTTGCCAAGAAGCACATCGCTTAAATGTACAATCAGGTGGTATTCGTAATCATCGCTAGCGTCAAAAGCCTGCATGCCATAAACCGACATGTCGAGCGCACTGCTCACAATATCGGTTTTTGGGAAGAAAACTTTACCCTTATGAATAAAAATGCTGCTTTCCATGGTTCTGAAAATGATGTTGTCGAGTTCGCGCAGGTTCGTAAACTTAGCTAGTTCCATTGCAGGCTCGAAATTGTAAATGCCTCCATTTTCAAGCTTAAAGTATCCGAGCAGCGCAATCTTATCGTAATGAATTGAGTCGCCCGATACAATTATACGTCCATTTACAGAACTTGTTAGTATTCCGCTAATGTTTTCGTGGGTAAAGTCGGTTTGGTCAAAATCGTTAGCATCAATTAGTAGCTTATTGATGTCCATACCGTTTATCGTGTTTTTAAACTCAACCTTTTGCTGGTCGGGGTAGCGCATATCGTAAAGCACTGAGGTAATCATTTCACCACCAAAGGCATTGAACTTCAAATCGTCGGCTACGTATAGGCTATCGTCAACCCTAAATTTGGTTGAAATATCGTTGAGGATAATATCATCGTACTTTAGGCTTTTGGCGCCAAACGTGCCTCGTGCAATGTAAGGCGGGATGTACATGGGTTCCTCAACGTCCAAGCTATCGGTTGCAATAGCTGATTCGTTTCCGGTTTGCTCTGCAATTTCAACCGGTGCAGGTTCCTGCTGTTGGGTTGTGTCTTCCTCAACAAGGTATGCAAATGGGGCGTAGTCAACATCGCCAACCCGAACATGGGTGTTTACAATAATGGTTTGGTCCTTTTGCTCAAGCAAAAATGCTTTGTAAACATTCCAAATTTCGGTGGAGTCCATCCAAAAATCAATTCCATGTGCATTCCCGTATAGGTTGTCGATACGCATGGTGTCATTGGCCATGGCAAAGTCGAGCGATAGATTATTGATTCTCACAAGCGTATCATCGAACATTTCAAAACTAAAGTCTCTCATTTGTGCGGTAAGTGAGCTTTGCTCAAAGGCAATGGGCATTATTTTGTCTTCAATGGAATCGAGATGAACCTGTCCGTACGATTTTAGGCTAACCATTGCTTTTCCTGAAATGCTTTCTACAAGTGAGTCAGGAATAAAAGGTCGTAGCTCATCAAAGTTAACATTAACTTTAGTGTCGGTTTTAAACGTTACGTTTTCCAACCCTTTAACGTAGGTTTTTCCCTCAATGGTGTTGTTTCCCATTTGGATGAAATACGAGTCGAGATCGACCCCCATGTTATCCATATCGCGAACATAACCAAGGATTTTTCCCGATAGCGATGAGTTTTTCAGCGCAACTCCATATCCTGGGGCCTCAAGCGAAAGGTTGCTAATGCTAATTTGCTTACTGGGATGATAGGCAAAGTTGACATTCAAATTTTTAACCTCATCAATTGAGTCGAGCGCTGTAGAGAGGTTGCTAACACTAACCTCAAGGCTAGTGCGCTCAAGAAAGTAGTCGGCGCTTTCCATGCCAAGATTATCGGGAAGTGTTCCGCGGGTTGATAAGTTAAAAGCCATGCTCCCTGTAAGGTATTCAACTGTACTGTCGGGAATTAGGCTACTAAACTCATCGAAATTAACATGTCCGTTTGTTTTTACGGTGTAAGTTGGCTTATCGAGGTTTGATGCAGTAAACGATAAATCGATGTGGCTTTTGTTGGTTGCAACCCGAAAATCGTTAAACTGAGCAGAAATTGTTGCAAAATCATTTGGGTCGAGCGCCTTTACGTTGCCACTAAATGACATATGCTTAATTTCGGGGTAGTCAGTGGTTTTTATCTTGCCCCTTTTGAGCGACATGTTGGCCTGTACCTGAGGCATTACGAGCGTATCATAAACGTAACCATTAACTTTTGCATCAAGTTGCATTTGCCCGTCGATGCTTACGAGGCCAAATTCGTTCAGCATTTCGTTGGTTGCGTACTTGCTAAGCTCCTTTAGATTAACCTCCGATAGCGCAAGAGCCATGTTAACAAATATTGAGTCGGCAATTTGAGCAGTACCGCTTAGGCTAAAACGTGCACCATCGGTAGTTAGGTTTAGCGTATCAATATTTACTTTTCCATCGTCATAAGCTAGCGAGAAATCCATTGCCATTTGGTTCATCAGGTGTGCGTTGGTGCCATCAAAGCTAATGTTTGAAGCTTGCATTTTTCCCTTAACACTTCCCGCAAAGTATTCGTCAAGCATTCGCCCCTTCAATTCAATTTCGGGGATGTGCAGCTTGGCCTTTGCCTTAAGCTGATCGTCGGTATAGTTTACGTTTATGTCGCGAAGCGTAAGGTTTGTTAGTAGCACGTCGAGTATTGTTGAGGTGGTATCGGAGGGGATTTCCTCATCGACCTGCGTTGAGTCGGTAGCCAAAAGAAAATCGATGTTGCTAGCACCTGTAGAGTCAACAATATAGTTGAAAGAGAATCCTTCAATCTCAACCTTTTCAATTTCAATTTTGCTCTTTAAAAGAGGTTT
>CAZGQZ010000134.1:0-7187 GCA_964527985.1 uncultured Rikenellaceae bacterium
TTCTTGTTGGTAGCATCGAAATGGTTATCGACGGGCTTTTTGGTATTGAGCGCTCACTCAATTTCATGGGCTGGTTTTACGATTTCTTAATGGCCTCAGGCGATATTTTTGCCCTTATAATTGCTGTGGCAATTATCATCTTCCTATCGCGCCGTCTGTTTATGCACGTTAAGCGTTTCGAGGGAATTGAGATGAAACACATCTCGCATATCGATGCCAATATTGCGCTTACCATAATCTTTTTGCTGATGATATCGTTATTAGGGATGAATGCGGCTTACGTTGCGCATAGCTCAGCAATAAATGCCGATATTCACGGCGTGTTCCCAATAAGCGAATATATTGCATTAGCATTTGGTAGCCTTAGCATTGAGACAATGCACCTTTACCATGAAATATTCTGGTGGTCGCACATCCTACTAATATTTTTATTCGCCAATATTTTGCCTTACTCTAAGCACTTTCATGTGTTCATGTCGGTGCCAAACGTATTCCTTTCTAGGTTAGAGCCGCTAGGCAAATTACCCAATATGGATAGCGTTACCCGTGAGGTAAAACTGATGATGGACCCCGAAACTGCATTTGCAGCGGCCCCCGAGGATACTCCAGTGGAGCGCTTTGGCGTGCTCGATGCTGAGGATGCCTCGTGGAAAAATTACCTCGATTCGTTAGCTTGTACAGAGTGTGGAAGGTGTACGGCTGTTTGCCCTGCTAATATCACAGGGAAAAAATTATCGCCCCGTAAAGTGATGATGGATTTAAGGGCAAGGATGAAGGAAAAGCGCGATGGTTTGCTTAAGCAGGGCAAAGAGTTTAGTGACGGTAAATCGCTTATCCGCGATTATATTAGCGAGGAGGAACTATGGGCTTGTACTACCTGCAACGCTTGCGCTCAGGAGTGCCCAATAAACATCGACCATCCTAAGTTTATTGTTGATATGCGACGTTACCTAGTAATGGAGGAAGGTTCAGCACCAGGCGAGCTAAAAGCAACCTTTAGCAATATCGAGAACAACGGTGCGCCTTGGCAGTACTCGCCCGATGATAGGCTGCTTTGGGCTGAGAACTTAGAGATGAATAAAATATAACCGTCATTGTTTCATCTCATCATTTTTTCTTGATGAGATGAAGCAATCTTTTTTAAATAACTAATTAGATTGCTTCGCAAAGTACGCTCGCAATGACGTAACAAATATTATAACCATATGGAAAAAGTAAAAATTGAAGTACCAGTAATGGCAGACCTTTTTGCCAAGGGCGAAAAGCCAGAGTACCTTTTCTGGGTTGGCTGTGCTGGTGCGTACGACGATAGGTATAAAAAGGTAGCCCGAGCTTTTGCCAAAATTCTTACCCACCTAAACATTAGCTACGCTGTGCTTGGTAAGGAGGAGAGTTGTACTGGCGACCCTGCTCGTAGGGCTGGTAACGAGATGCTTTACCAAATGCAGGCAATGCAAAACATCGAAATTTTTAAGATGTACGAGGTGAAGAAAATTATCACCATTTGCCCTCATTGCTACAATATATTTAAAAATGAATACCCTGACTTAGGAGGACAATACGAGGTGATTAGCTACGTTGAGTTTATCGATAAGCTAATTGATAACGGTACGCTTAAACTCGATATAACCAAGTTTGCTAACGACCGGGTTACCTTTCACGACCCTTGCTACCTTGGTCGTGCCAATGGAATTTACGACGAACCCCGTCGTATTCTCAAAGCGCTTACAACTAACCTAATTGAAATGGATAGGAATAAGAGTTTTGCGCTTTGCTGTGGTGCTGGCGGTGGCCAAATGTTTAAGGAGGCCGAGAAGGGCGACAAAGAGGTGTTTATTGAGCGCACCGAGGATGCCCTAAAAACCAATCCGCAAATTATTGCCACTTCGTGCCCATTCTGCATGACCATGATGACTGATGGCATAAAGTACAAGAACAAAGAGGAAGAGATTAAGAACTTCGACATTGCCGAGCTAATAGCAATGTCGCTGGGTTTGTAAATAAAAAGCTAACTATAACCTTATAAACACATGGAAACTGTTAAGATGAAAAGCGGCGAATTTCTTGTAAAAGATATTGATGCCAAGGATATATTTATCCCCGAGGAGTTTAACGAGGAGCAACGTATGATTGCGCAAACCTGCCGCGATTTTATGGAGGCTGAGGTTTTTCCAAATCTCGATAATATTGATAAGGGCGACCGAGCCTTAATGAAAAGCATCCTTCAAAAAGCTGGTGAGCTGGGTATGCTTGGCGTATCTGTTCCGGAGGAGTACAATGGCTTTGGGCAAGATTTTGTTACACAGATGCTTGTGGCCGAAACCACTGGTGCTGGTTACTCATTTTCAGTTGCATACCAATGCCACTGCGGAATTGGTACTTTGCCAATAATGTATTACGGTAATGAGGAACAGCGTCAGAAATATGTTTCGCGCCTTGCTACTGGCGAGCTAATTGGTGCATACTGCCTAACCGAGCCAGGTGCTGGTAGCGATGCCAACTCGGGTAAAACAACTGCCACCCTTAGCGAGGATGGCAAGCATTACATCCTTAATGGCCAAAAGATGTGGATTACCAACGGTGGTTTTGCCGATACTCAGGTTGTTTTTGCCAAGATTGATAACGACCGTATTCTTAGCGCATTTATAGTTGAGAGCGATTGGCCAGGCGTGGTAATTGGCCCCGATGAGCACAAAATGGGAATCAAGGGTTCGTCTACCACTCAAATTTATTACAACGATGTAAAAGTGCCTGTTGAGAATATGATTGGTGCCCGTGGCGAAGGTTTCCGTATTGCCCTTAGCATTCTGCATATGGGACGTATGAAGTTGGGAGCCAACGTTATTGGTGCTGCAAAGCAAACCATCACCGATGCTGTTCGCTACGCCAATGAGCGTAAGCAGTTCAGCACGCTAATATCAACTTTTGGAGCCATTAAGCATAAGCTAGCCCAAATGGCCATAAAAACTTTTGCACACGAGTCGGCCATATATCGCGTTAGCAATGATGTTGACTCAATGATTAACAAGTACAAATCCGAAGGATGCGATCAAGGTCGTGCTGCCATTGACGGCATTAGCCACTATGCAGTTGAGGACGCAATACTCAAAGTGTGGGGATCGGAAATGCTTGACTACGTGGTTGACGAGGGCGTACAGATTCACGGAGGAATGGGTTACTCTGCAGAAATGAACATTGACCGTGGCTACCGCGACTCACGCATTAACAGAATATTTGAGGGAACAAACGAAATAAACCGTCTTTTGGTGGTTGAGGCAGCAACAAAGCGTGCCAAGAAAGGTGATTACAACCTGTTTGAAATGGCCGAGGAACTACACAAAAATCTCGATGCCATTACCGATGGCGCAAAGGATGGAGAAAGCTACTTTGAGCAAAAGCATCGTTACCTTAACAACTACAAAAAGGCCATTATGCTTACCATTCAAAGCACAACACAGGCATTAGGTCGTAAGTTTATGCAGGAGCAAGAGGTTGTGAACAACCTATCGAACATGATTATGGAACTTTACACGGTTGAGTCGATGGCCCTTAGAATTGAGAAGTTAGAAAGCCTAAAAGGGACAAATGACATTTACCGCAATATGCTCGATGTAATTACTTACGATGCAGCCAGCCTAATTCGTAAGAACGCAAAAGATGCTATATACTCAAGCATTGATGACAGCAACGAAGCAGAAAACTTGGTAAAAGCAGTAAAAACACTAACTCGCGTTGAGGGTGTAAACGTAATGAAAGCTCGCCGTGCTATTGCCGATAAACTCATTGAAGAAAACGAGTATAAGTTTTAAGCAATTTTATAGCAACCTTAAAGCCAGCGAAATTCGCTGGCTTTTTTTTAGAAAAAATGATTTTCCCTTTAAAAAATTGGCATTTCAAAACTAATTATTTTACTAAAACCAAAAATTGATTATCCAAACAATTAAAAAAATTGTATATTTCGTTGTTGAATTTTCATTAACCTAAAACCTTACAAAATGAAACTAAAAGTTAAACATCAGGAGAGTTATTCGCGATTAGAACTACTCCTAAGGACCCTATTCGGATTTCTTTACATCATTCTACCTCACCTCTTTATTCTATTTTTCGTAAGTCTTTGGGGCGCTATCCTAAGGTTTATTGCTTTTTGGGTTGTTCTTTTTACAGGCAGATACCCAAAGAGTATGTTCGAATTTCAGGTTGGTCTTATGAGGTGGAGCCTTAGGTTATCGGCTCGTATTTACAACGTTGCCGATGGTTACCCAGCATTTGGCATTAAGGGCACCGATGAGTACACCCAGTTTGAAGTTGAATATCCTGAGAAAATTAGCAGAGCTTTAGTGCTACTTCGCCTATTCTTCGGCTTTATTTACGTATACCTACCTCATGGTTTTATACTAATGTTCAGAGGTATTTTTGTAAATATTCTCGTTTTCTTCGCTTGGTTTATTGTGCTTTTCACAGGCAAATATCCTCCATCATTCCATAATTGGGTAGTTGGACAAATTCGCTGGAACTATCGCGTTAGCCTGTACATGAACTATATGACTGATACCTATCCAGCATTTACTGGCGACGAACTTCCTGAAGAAGCATAACCTTAAACATCTTTAAAAAAATGGAGTTACACCCAATACCTCAACCCGACGAACTTGATATTAGAGAGAAAGAAGATGCAAGTGGGGCTTACCTTATGATGTTTGCAACAACGGCGTTAGGTTTACCTTTGCCTATTGTTAACATGATTGCATCCGTTGTATACTATTTCGTTAACCGTTCAAAGGGAAGGTTTGTAAAATTTCATGCGCTACAATCAATGTACTCGCAGCTAATTGTATCTGCCATAAACAGCTACTTGGTTATTTGGGCCATAGTAAATTTGGTTAACAACAAACCATTTACCGATGTTTTTTGGGGATTAGCAATAGCCGTGGGAGTTTTCAATTTGGTTTACTTTATTTTTAGTATTATTGGTGCAGTTCGAGCGCATAAAGGAAGGTTTTACTATTTCATATTCTTTGGCCGACTTGCATTTGTTCAGGTTTATTCGGTGAAAGAGAAACAACACGAAAAACCGGTAAACCTTCCACCTAAAATGTAAATCAATGCGACGAATACTCATTGAACTAATAGCCTTAGTGGCAATTGGCGGCCTTATTTGGGCCGCCTTTGCCATATTCATAAATTTTCCTAGTGAGCCAAAACTCATATCTAAGGAAAAAGAACAACAACTTGGAGAGAAATACACTGAGGTAATACTTAACCTAAATGGCTTTAGCAAGATTGAGAACAGTAAAGCCGATAGCATTTTCGAGGAAACTGCTCGAAAGCTTCGTAGCGTTCAGCCGGCTCCGGCCTACAGCTACACGCTAATTTTGGTTGATAACTCAATGGTAAATGCGTTTGCCCTACCAGGCGGACATATAATTATCACAAAAGGCCTTATTGAGTTTTGCCAAAACTCCGAAGAGCTCATTGCTGTTATTAGCCACGAAATTGGCCACATTGAGAAACAGCATGTTATTACCCGACTTATTAAAGACATTGGTTTTGAAATTCTAACATCGGGCGATGCCTACGTAATGGGCGAAGTGGCTCGCACAATTCTATCATCGGGTTATAACCGAAAGCAAGAAGTTGAAGCCGATGAATTTGCATGCGAACTGCTAATGCAAAGCAACCTGGAACCTCGTACACTTGCATCGTTTTTCCGACGATTAAAAGAGGAACAGGGTGATTATCCTTTTGAGCAATTTGAGATTATCGCCTCGCACCCAAATATGAATAACAGAATAAAATCAATTCTGGCCTTCGAAGTTCCAGCTGAGTTTGAACCGCAACAACCCTGGTTCACCATCGATGAGCTTAAAGATCTTTTAACAGAGAAACTAAACGACTAATTACTTAATAAGATGAGCGAATCTAAAGCAAAACGTGATAATTGTGCTGCTCCTGCTAGCGCAATTTATGGCATTGGACTTATTGGTGCCGCTGTTTACTACATTTCGGTAGCAACTGGCTTTTGGATGGGCGTTTTAGGATTTCTCAAAGCCCTTGTTTGGCCTGCATTCCTAGTTTACGAAGCGCTTAAAGCACTGGGAGCATAGTTTGTTTAAATACGTTAATACTTAAACCGCCTTATTTAAAGAACTATAAGGCGGTTTTTTAGTAAACAATTAACGTAATCCTCAGTGTTTAGCCTTAAAAGTTAGTAAGTTTGCATAGCCACTAATAAAATTATCAAAGTATAAATACAATGTCAAAAAAAACAGTAAACTGCTCAGGCTGCAAAACTTACCCATGCTATCAAGGTGATGATTGTGTTAGAGGACAAAATTTTAACGAGTACGAATTTCGAACGAAAACTGAATACGAAAACCTAGAGAATAGGAAAATGCTAGAGGTCTCAACACGCATTGAGGGTGATCACTATATGGAATGGACGAGACTTGAGGAGATTATTGGTTTTGCTGAGCAAATGGGCTATAAGCAAATTGGCGTTGCACACTGCGTTGGGTTAAACTCCGAAGCTAAAAAGCTAAAAGCTATTCTCGACAAAAAGTTTACAACTCATACCATTTGCTGTAAATTTTCAGGAATAAACAAAGCTGATTTTAACCTGCCCCAAATTAAATGCGATAGGTACGAAGCTATTTGTAACCCCGTTGGGCAAGCCATGGTGCTTAACGATTTAAATACAGACCTAAATATTATCGTTGGGCTTTGTATTGGGCACGATATCCTGTTTACAAAATACTCCAAAGCACCAGTTACAACTTTTATTGTTAAGGATAGGGTAACCGGACACAATACAGCAGCAACCCTTTACTCAAGCTACTATCAAAAGAAATTAGCAAAGTAAAAGAAGCTAGTTTGCTAATGCTTATTTGAAGATGATACAGAATACTTGCTCAGCTTTACATGAGGAATTTTTATTTTAGCTAAAATAAAAGCCAGCAGCAACCCTGTAACCATCTGCCAAATACCCCACCATGCTGCCATAAAGGCCATACCACCATTCCCGTCAAAAAGCTTAGGATTAAAAATTAGGATAAGCGCAAGCCCAGAGTTTTGAATACCTGTTTCAATGCTTAGCGATCGCCTGTCGGCTCGCGAAACACGGCCAATTGTCCCTACCAAATAACCCGTAAAAAGGGTTTGTGCATTAAGCAATAAAACCAACAAGCCAA
>CAZGQZ010000135.1:0-7161 GCA_964527985.1 uncultured Rikenellaceae bacterium
CCGATTTAAGTTTACGTTTTTTACAAATTTATGATATTTGCCATAAAGTAACCAGCCGTATAATGTTAAATGAGGACATTTATTGCACTAGAAATTCCTTTATCACCTAATTCGTTGATGCTACTCGGAAACCTGAAGCAAAGTTTGAGTAACAATAAAATTCGATGGGTTAACCTGAATACCTTGCATTTAACTCTTTTCTTTTTGGGCGAGACGAATGCTTTGCAGGTAAAATCTGTCGAATCGGTTTTCAGAGATTACGCTTCGCAATTTGCTCCTGTTGAGCTAACGGTTAAGGGAGCGGGAACTTTTGGCCACAAAGCAAACCCAAAAGTGCTATGGTTAGGCGTTGAAGGAAACGAAGCCTTACATGACCTCCATACGATTATCAACAAGAAGGTGGAACCCATTGGTTTTACTCCCGATAAAAGAGGGTTTAATCCGCATATCACAGTTGGTAGGATTAAGGATGTATCAAGCCTAAGCGATTTTTATGATACTGTAAGCAGTTTTAGTAAGGTAACTTTTCAGCATGCATTAATTGATAAAATAACGCTGTATAAAAGTACGCTAACGCCAAGCGGCGCTGTGTATACTCCAATAGCTGAGCAACGATTAATGGGTTAGCGGTTTGGTTTGCTATTTTGGAGCAAGCCTGTAAAGCACAAGCGCAATTATTGCGTATAGAACGTTAGGAATCCAAACGGCAACTAAGGGAGGAATACTCCCGCCAACCGAGAACATGGTTGAGAATCGCATGAAGAGGATGTAGCTAAAGCTAAGGGCTAGGCCTAGCCCAATATGGAGTCCAATGCCACCTCTAACCTTACGCGATGAGAGCGCCACACCAATAAGCGTTAGGATAAACGTTGAGAAAGGGTAAGCTTTGCGCATATACTTTTCAATGAGGTAGAAGTCAACGTTATCGGCACCTTGCAGTCGCTGTTCCTCAATAAAATCGTCGAGTTCAAACATGTTCATCGTTTCAACAATGTTTAACCTTTGCGAAAAGTCGGTTGGTTCGAGGTAGATGGTTGTATCAATTTTTTCGCCCTGAATAATCTCCTCGCCCTTGCCACTATAGTTTCTAATATGATAGTTGTTTACTGTCCACTTCTGGGTTTCTTCGTTCCATTTTATAAAATCGCTAATGAGTTTCGACTCAAGCTGTCCATCAACAATTTTCTCCATGGTAAATTTGTAGCCAATTTTTCCACCTGTGTTATACGATTGCATGTAGATGAATATGCCTGGCCTGACTTGGCGGTGAATATTCCGTTCGGTATTCTTTAGCGCTCGCTTAACGTAAGCATTCTCAAAATCAATTCTTACTTGGTTTGCTGGTGGAATTACGAAGCTAGTGAGGAGAAAGGAGAATGCAGCAATAATTGCAGCAGATATAAAGTAGGGGACAAGCATTCGCTTAAAGCTAATACCGCTGCTTAGTATGGCAATAATTTCGGTGCTGTATGCCATTTTTGAGGTAAAGAAGATTACGGCAATAAATGTAAAGAGCGAGCTAAACAGGTTGGCAAAGTATGGAATAAAATTCATGTAGTAGTCAAAAACAATGGCTTTTAAGGGTGCGCCTTTGCCAACAAAGTCGTCCATTTTTTCGGCTATATCAAAAATTACAGCAATGCCAACAATAAGCAAAATGGCATAAAAGTATGTTCCAATAAACTTACGGATAATGTAAATGTCAAGTATTTTTAGCCCTAATCTTCTCATAAACGTTTTGCAAGTTTCTTAACCATTTGCTCTTTCCATGGCTTAAAAGTCCCTTCCTCAATTCTTTTTCTTGCTTCGCCAACTAGCCAAAGGTAAAATCCTAGGTTATGAAGGCTCGCAAGCTGTGGCCCAAGCATTTCGTTGGCTACAAATAAATGCCTAAGGTATGCTTTGCTAAATCGGCTATCGGCAAATGTTGTGCCCATGCTATCAATGGGAGAAAAATCGTTACTCCATTTTTTGTTTCTTATGTTGATAATGCCCTCGCTGGTAAAAAGCATTCCATTCCTTCCGTTTCGGGTTGGCATAACACAGTCGAACATGTCAACCCCTCGGTCAATTGCCTCAAGAATATTATCGGGAGTTCCAACGCCCATTAAATAACGTGGTTTGTTTTTGGGTAGTATCTCGTTAACAACTTCAATCATTTCGTACATTACTTCGGCAGGCTCCCCAACCGAAAGGCCACCAATGGCATAGCCTTCACGATTTAGAGCAGCAATATTTTCGGCAGCTCTTTTTCTGAGTTCAGGATAAACACATCCTTGTACAATGGGGAATAGAGTTTGGCTGTGGCCATAAAGAGGTTCGGTTTCATCGAAGCGTTTTATGCATCGTTCAAGCCAGTTTTCAGTTAAGTCGAGCGATTTCCGAGCATATTCATATGTAGCATCACCCGGTGGACATTCGTCGAAGGCCATAATAATATCGGCGCCAATAACCCTTTGTATGTCCATAACGTTCTCGGGTGAGAAGATGTGTTTTGAGCCGTCGATGTGCGAGCGAAAATGGGCGCCATCGGGTTTAAGCTTTCTGTTTTCGGCTAGCGAGAAAACCTGATACCCTCCGCTATCGGTCAGTATAGGCCTATCCCACGAGATAAATTTATGCAAGCCTCCAGCCTCTTTTAGTATCTCAGTGCCTGGTCGGAGGTAAAGGTGATAGGTGTTTCCAAGAATTATTTTTGCGTCAATATCGTTCTCAAGCTCACGGTGGTTTATGCCCTTTACGCTACCTACGGTTCCTACGGGCATAAATATTGGTGTAGGAATGGTTCCATGGTCGGTTGTAATATAACCAGTTCGAGCATTACTTTGCGAGTCAGATTTGCTAATAATAAATTCCATTAATCGTTTTTCTCAGTGAGTTTTCGTATCATTGCTAAAGCAACAATTGATGCTTTATCGTGATAAAATTTTGCCGCTTCAAAGATAGCAGAAAAGTTGTAAAACATTTTTATGTGTATGGCTGAACCTTGCTTATGCCAAAAATGTTTAATAAAATTGCTACACAATTTAATACACCTTTACAGTGAACCTTTATTTCTTTGAGTCAACGCCTTACGAGTTTTTTGCTTTCACAACGCTTTTAATTTTACTGCTAATACAGCTGCGCTATATACTTTTTGTTTACGCAAGAGTAGCATTTACAAGGATCAAGCAAAGTAGCAAACCAAACGATATAAACTATTTACCCGTTTCTGTTATAATATGTGCTCGAAATGAGGAGCAAAATTTAGCAGAGTTTTTACCGCAAGTTCTTGAGCAAGACTATCCCAACTATGAGGTGGTTGTGGTTAACGACTGCTCCATTGATGATACCGACATGGTGCTTAAACGCCTACAAGAAAAGTATAAGCATTTAAAAGTAACCACAATAAAACCTGATCCAAAGTTTTCGCATGGAAAAAAATTGGCGCTAACCCTAGGCATTAAAGCGGCAAGCAATAGTTGGTTATTGCTAACCGATGCCGACTGCAAACCCGAAAGTAACAGCTGGATTAAGAGTATGGCTGAGAATTTCACCGAAAAGGCAGACATTGTTCTTGGATACGGAGGGTACATTCAGAAGAAAGGTTTGCTCAACAAAATTATTCGTTTCGATACTTTTCAAATAGCAATTCAATATTTAGGATTTGCCCTAGCTAAAAAAACGTACATGGGGGTAGGCCGAAATTTGGCATATAAAAAGGAGCTGTTTTTTGCCAATAAGGGTTTTGCCTCACATAGCCATATCCTTTCTGGCGACGATGATTTATTCATTCAGCAAGTGGCAAGTAAAACGAATACTGCAGTTGAGCTTCGGCACAATGCACACACTCGATCCAAGGCAAGCAGTACTTTTGCTGAGTGGATTGGCCAGAAACGAAGGCATTTAACAACAAGCCCTTCTTACAAAGGAGTGGTTAAGTTTAGGCTTGCCCTCGAGCCCTTATCTCGAATCCTATTCTGGGCTCTTGGCATTTACCTTTTGGCCACAAACTTTTACCCAATTGTTGTTGGTAGCATATTGATGTTTAGGCTTATTGTAGCGATGGTAATACTAAAAATAACGATGAACCGTTTGAACGAAAAGAAAATATTCATAATTTCGTTGATATATGATCTGTTTTCGCCACTCTTCTATGGAGCGATTATGCTGGCAAGCAGGCTAACTTTAAACCACCGGAAATGGAAATAGGTCCAAACCTATCCGATAAAGCCAAGTACGACCTTATACTTGTTGAGCAAGCAGTGAATGGCGACCAAAAAGCCTACGCTGAGCTCATGGATAGATATAGGGATGCTATTTACTTTATGCTTTTGAAAATGGTTAATAACAAGAGCGATGCAGAGGATTTAACCATAGAGGCTTTTGGCAAAGCATTTAAAAGCATACAGCAGTACACACCTAACTACGCCTTTAGTACATGGCTTTTTAAAATCGCCACAAACAACTGCATCGATTTTATTCGAAAGAAAAAGGCAAACCTTATTTCAATCGATCAAACTACTGAGGATGTCGACGGAATCCAATCATCACCTGCTTCAAACCTTCAGTCGGGTAGCCTCGATCCTGAGGAAAGCCTTATTAAGGATCAGAACATACAGCTGATAAAAACGGTTGTGCTAAAATTAAAACCCCGTTACCGAAGGTTAATCGAGCTTCGTTACTTTAAGGAGTATTCCTACGAGGAGATTGCCGATGAACTTTCGCTTCCGCTTGGCACAGTTAAAGCGCAGCTGTTTAGAGCAAGAGAGCTGCTTTACAATATTCTAATTAACAGCCCGCATAAACCCTGAGGCAATGGATGAAGTTTTTAAGTACTTTCCTGAGCTAACCATTGCTCAGCGTAATCAGTTATTGCAGCTTCCTGCTTTATACCAGGAGTGGAATGCTAAAATTAATGTAGTTTCACGAAAGGATATTGATAAACTCCCTATCCACCATGTGCTGCATTCGCTGGCAATAGCAAAAGTAATTTCCTTTGCAAAAGGAACAAGGGTTTTGGATATTGGAACTGGTGGTGGTTTCCCGGGTATTCCATTGGCCATACTTTTCCCTCAGGTTAGCTTTACGCTAGTCGATTCCATTGGGAAAAAAATTACAGTGGTTGGCTCTGTTGCCGAGCAGCTTGGACTAACAAATGTTGTTGCCCAAAAAGCAAGGGTTGAGGAGCTGAAAGGCCAGTACGATTTTGCTATAACACGCGCGGTGGCCCCTATGCCCAAACTAATGAGTTGGGTTAGGCATCTTATAAAACCAGGAGGGATTAACAATTTGGCAAATGGCATTATTGCCCTTAAAGGAGGCGATTTGAAAGAGGAGCTAAAGCCCTTTGGGAAAAGGGCTAAAAAGTGGAAGCTATCCTCGTTTTTTGAAGAAGATTATTTTGAGGAGAAGCAGCTGGTTTACATCTCCTGTTAAAGGAAGCTTAAGCTTAAAGCCAATTTTTTTTCATAATTTTTAAATAATCTTTTTTCACTTTCAAAAACTTAATTACCTTTGCAAACCTGAAATGCGGGTGAGTTTTTACCCTTTTTCGTTTGAAAATCAGAGAAAATAAATAATTAAAGAACTTATAGCGATGAAAAGAACTTTTCAACCATCGAACAGAAAGAGAAGGAACAAGCACGGTTTCCGTGAGCGCATGTCAACTGCTAACGGCCGTAGAGTATTAGCATCCCGCAGGGCTAAAGGAAGAAAAAGACTGTCCGTATCGGATGAGCCTAGGCATAAGATGTAATATTTGACTATTGCAATATACAAGAGAGCTAATCGGACAACGATTAGCTCTTTTTTGTTTTTGGTGTTTTGCTAAAATCCTAGCGATTACGAACTTTTTGGCTAATTTTGCAACCACAATCGATTAGCATATCTACAGCACCAATGTTACAAAGCTCAATTTCTTCAACCAACCAACTTCTTCAGCAGCTAAGCTTTAGCCCAAAGTTAAAGCCAGTCGTTAATAAGGTTATTGCAGGCAAACGCATATTTTCGGATGATGCCCTACTGCTGTTTCGCGAGGCCGATTTGGGATTGCTCGGCGTTCTTGCCACGCAAATGGCAAGTCGGATTAATGGGGATAATATCCTTTTTAACAGGAATTTTCATATTGAGCCAACAAACATTTGTATTCATCGTTGTAACTTTTGCTCGTACCGTCGAAATGCCGATGAGGAGGGTGCTTGGATACTATCAATAGATGCAATTAAGCAGCAGGTTGAGGCTAGCATGAGTAAACAACCTACCGAGGTTCATGTAACAGGAGGCGTACACCCTAGATGGGATATTGATTACTACTGCGAGATGGTTAAGGCGATTAAATTGGTAAATCCCAAACTTCATGTTAAGGCGTTCTCGGCAGTTGAGCTCGATTATGCAATTTCTAAGTCGGGGTTAACGTTAAGCCAAGGTATTGCAAAGCTTAAGGCCTGTGGGTTAGACTCAATACCTGGCGGTGGAGCCGAAATAGCGAACCGCGAGCTTAGGGAGAAAGTTTGTGGAACAAAAACATCGTGGCAAAGGTGGCTCGATGTGCATGAAGCTGCTCATAACGAGAGATTAACCTCAAACGCAACCATGCTTTATGGGCATATCGAAGATTATAAGCATAGAATTGAGCATATGAGTGATCTCCGTGACCTACAGGATAGAACCGGAGGTTTTAACTGTTTTATTCCGCTTAAGTTTAAGTCGAAGAATAACAGCATGAGCC
The DNA here is from genome assembly GCA_964527985.1 of uncultured Rikenellaceae bacterium. Taxonomy (GTDB): domain Bacteria; phylum Bacteroidota; class Bacteroidia; order Bacteroidales; family Tenuifilaceae; genus Perlabentimonas. The sequence continues at coordinate 6,710 of CAZGQZ010000135.1, forward strand.
ACATTGAAGAGCTTCCTTTGGTTGAAGACATGAGGAATTTTGCAGTATCGCGCATTTATCTCGATAATATTCCACACCTAAAGGCATATTGGCCAATGCTTGGTAAATCAGCGGCACGTCTTTCGTTAGGATTTGGGGTTGACGATTTGGATGGTACGATAGACGATACAACTAAAATCTACAGCATGGCTGGAGCCGAGGATCAGTCACCTTCTATGACCATTGACGAGATTTGCAATATTATCCGTAATGCAGGGAAAAAACCTGTTGAGCGCGATTCGCTTTATAATCATATTAAATACTATTAATTGTAATTGGTTTGCTCAATTTTCAGCAGCGAATAGCTTGGCATTTGCCATTTAATTATAATTTTGCTAGTTATTCCTCATAAATGCATTAGTTTGTTCACTAACATATTAAGCAATGTTCAAACAAAAATTGATCGATTTTGC
>CAZGQZ010000136.1:0-5574 GCA_964527985.1 uncultured Rikenellaceae bacterium
TGGAGTAGGCTAAAAATTTCGTATACGGATTCATCGGTAAACTTTGCTGTAAACCTGTATTTCTGCTCCATTTCAACAGGAATAATTACTTTAACGCCAAATGTTAATTCAATTTGTTTGATAATGCTACCAAAGGTTTCGTTTTCGAACCGAAGCTGATTGCTTACCCAACGGGCATCCACATCGACGTTAACACTATTCACTTGCATTTCCTGTTTTTGGTAATCCCAAAGGGCCTTTTGCCCAGGAGCAAGCGATATGGTATTTTCACTCCGATTAACTTTTGGATGAATCTTAACCTTACCCGAAACAAGCGTAGCTTGCCATTGACTTTTATCGCGTTTTGATGATACATTGAAACGAGTGCCTAGCACCTCAACATCAGCAATATCTGTTCTAACTAATAAGGGCCGAGCCGAATCCTTGGAAATATTAAAAAAGGCCTCTCCTTCAAGTTTTATCTCTCTTTTTTCCGCATCGAAGAGCTTATTATAGGTAATAGTACTTTGCGAGTTAAGCCACACCCTTGATCCATCGGGCAAAAAAACTTCAATGCGTACCCCCTTAGGTGCGGTAACTGAGACAATATCCTTACCCGGAATTACACCTTCATTCCAAAGTATTGTACCAACCGATAAAAGAAAAACAAAAACTGCTGCAATAGCGGCCACTCTTTGTAGTATAGGCATTGACCTATCCTTAATACGTTTTTCGGGTTGAGGCTTAAAGCCTATGCGTTTATACACAGCCGAAAGTACTCTGAATAGATTTGGGTTTGGAGCCTCAACGGTGGTTTTCGAAGATGTTTCCCACTGATTTATCATCTGTTGCTCTACTTCAGAGATTTTTAGCATTTCCTGCTCATCATCATGAGAAGATACGCCAGCAATAAAACGAGCAAGTAACTTTTCCTTCTTTTTGTTGTCCATTTAATTTGGTTTTATCCGTATAATACCTATTACACATCGAAACTATATTACCCTTAAAGCAACCTTAATTTCATTGATAAGTAGCACCCAGAAAACGCTAATTTTCGGAACGGAAATATTAAAAAACTGCTTAATGGTATGCCATTTCACCAAATGAATAACCTCAAATTAAGTCTTTTACCAATATTTTTAAAACGTTCGTGGAATTAAAAACCATTTATTTAACAAATGTTTTATTTTTACTAGAAGAACTAAACACCTAGCTAATACACCAAAAGCAAATTCGTTAACCTAATACTTTAAAAACATGAGGGTTAAAACAATATTAAAACCATTGGCACTTGCAATAATTGCTATTGTGGTCAATACTGCGTGTGAGCAAAATGAAAACTTAACCTACCTTAAAGGGACTAGGACCGTTATGGATATTGACGGAAATACCTACAAAACGGTTGTTGTGGGACACACATTTCTGGATATGGGCACCCAAGAGTGGATGGCTGAAAACCTCAGAGTTACCCGCTACTCCGATGGTTCAGCAATTCCGGCAGCCGGAACGGCAATGATGTGGAGCGAAAACGCACAGCAAAATATCGATCAATTTGCATGGAACAGCTATAACCCCGAATACTTTGCAGAAGTATACGGAGGAGTTTACAGCTTTGAGGCTGTAGTTAACCCTGCTGGTCTTTGCCCCGATGGCTGGAGAGTTCCAACCATTGACGACTGGGAAAAGCTTTGTATATACTTTGGTGGGCATGGCGAAGCTGGGGGAATATTAAAAAGCAAGAGCGATTTGTGGAATAGCCCAAACACCGATGCCTCAGACATGGTTGAATTTGCCTCGGTTCCCAATGGGCTAATGGGTGCCGATGGCGTTCCACAATTTGTTAATGAAATGGCTTGGTACTGGTCATCTTCATCACAGAGCACAGGTAACGCATACGCTTTTCACACAAATTATAACGACGCAATTTTGGGTTGGAGCGCGCAACCAAAGAATAACGGACGAGCCGTTCGCTGTATTAAAATTGAACAGTAAGCTTTTGCAACAAGCACTCTAAAAAACAAGATTATGAAAAAGCAAACTATAAAGCTAACATTGGCAATTTTTATTTTCCTAATAGGAACAGCTAATGCAAAAGCCCAATTTGAGCAAAAGCTTACACTACAAACCTCGGCAGGATTTGTTGCGGCCTTTGCTCCCGAATCGTTTGTAAATATTTTCGATACGGGCTTATCGGTTGATGCAGGCGTACAATACAACTTTAACCGCACCTTTAGCATGGTGGCAATGGCAAAGTACGCAATGTTCTTTTTCATTCCCGAGGATGAATTTAGCCTCGAAACGGCAAAGTTTAACCAGTTAGGTTTTAGCCTCTGCCCTAAGGTGAGATTTTTCCCTCTCAGCAAGGTTAACCCATATATTTTTGGCGGATTAAGCCTTAACTACATCAATATCGAATTTAGTATTGATGGTAACGAAACTCGCACAGCAAAATCGCCCACTAATTTCGGTGCAATCTCGGGTCTTGGTGTCGATTTTAGATTAAACGATAATATTGCCATTTTTTACCAAGGTGGTGTAAATTGGATTGACATGGATGTGGTTATAATTAACTCATTTTACCAACAGCTTGGCGTAAACATTAACATGTTTAAGGCAAAAACCTTATAAGTACCTTTTAACTAAACCATTATTTCGGTATGAAAAAATTCGAAGTATTCTTAATTGCTGCGATTGGACTTATACTGGCATCTTCTTCTTTTGCTAAAGCTCAATATGAGCAGAAATTCACATTGCAACTTTCAGGTGGAGCATCATTTATTGTTAGCAGCTATCCTGTTACCCCCGAGCATTTTCTTACTGAAGAAATATACGATGTAGGAATGTTACTTAACGGAGGACTACAATACAACTTTAACCGAAAGTTTAGCCTAATTGGCTTGGCAATGTATGGTGCTTACCCTACGACCTCTGAATCGTTGCAAGATGGGAAATACTTCTATCTCGGCCTTGGTGTTTCTGCAAAATATCGATTTTTTCCTTTGAGCAGAGTTAAGCCCTACCTTTTAGGTGGATTTTCAGTATGCTTTGTTGAGCAAAGTATTTCTGTTAACATGGGTGAAGAGGTTAATTATAAACAACCCACACTTCCAGGGCTTGTTTCGGGTGTTGGTTTAGAAATCGATTTAACTGATAATTTCACGCTTTTCATGCAGTCGGGTTTTAACAAACTCCTACCAAAAGAAAATGACGATTTACCACCAACCGAATCGGTTTACGTTTTACTAGGTTTAAACATAAATGTCATAAAATCTAAGTCGCTTTGATATGAAGAGGTTTTTACTTTCTTGTCTGCTTATTTGCCTGTATAACCTAACCTATGGCCAAGCAAGAGTTACCCTAAAGGAAGCTTATAGCGAAAAAAAACATCAGATTGTTTGCGTAGCTTATAGTCCTAACTCTGAACTAGTAGCCACTGGTGCTTTCGACAATCAAATTATTGTCCGAAATAGCAAAACAGGCAACGTTATCCACACCCTTAAGGGATTAAAGGGATTCCCTTTAGCATTAACCTTTTCCCCCGACTCAAAATATCTTGTATCAGGCGGAAAAGACTCACGCATAACCATATGGGACTTAAGTAAAGGTAGCGCCCTAAGGGAGATAAAAGCCCATAAAGACGACATTACCGATGTTTCCATTAGCTTTAACCAAACCATAGCCTCATCGAGCAAAGACAAAACGGCAAAGATTTGGGACTTTAATGGCAACCTCCTTCACGAGCTAAACGGCCACAAAAAGGAGGTTATGGCAATAGCGTTTAGCCACAACGGCAAACTAATAGCCACTGCAAGTGCCGATGGTACTGTTAAGGAATGGGAGGTAAGTTCTGGCAAAAACATTCAAACCATTGAAGCACACGATGGCTGGGTAAGAACCGTTGCCTTTAACCATAACTCAACGCTTATTGCTAGTGGTGGCGACGATGGAAAAATTAACATCTGGAACAAATCCAACGGTAAGCTACAAAACTCAATAATTGCCCACAGCAAATGGCTCGAAAACCTTTCCTTTAGCCCCGATGGTAAATATGTTGCATCTGGAGGTCACGATAACTATCTAGTAATTGTTAATGCTATAACCGGTCAAATTGTATTTAACTCACCAAAGCAGGATTACTACGTTCTGTCAACTGCATTTGACCCATCGGGCAAATATCTCGCCTCAAGTGTGCTTAACTCAACAGTACTAAGTATTTGGGACGTTACAGCATTAAATATTCAACCAAAAGAATTAGACAGTAAAATACCCAAAAAAGTATTCGAAAAACCAACAATTAAATGGATTACTGAGGACAACCAGAAAACGAACAACCTTACTTTTAAGGTTAATGCAAAAATTATTTCCGATTCCCCTCTTTCGAGTGTCGATATATACCTAAACAACAATCGATTTTCATCTGACAGAGACATTGAGGAGCAAGGCCTACCCATTAGCCTTAGCTACGAAAAAATTCTGTATTTAAGCGAGGGTGATAATCAAATACAAATTATTGCTTACAATAATACTGGCGAGTCCTTATCGGAAAACCTTAACATTTCGTATTTCCAACCGGCTCCTGAACCCGAAATAGTTGCAGATGTAACACACGACGAAAAGGAGGAAGTTAAGGTTGCTGAAAAATACGTTAAGCAAACCGAAAAGTTTAAGGTTAATGAAGAAGTAGTAGAGGAGGTTAAACTTGAAGAAGAGATACAGGTTGATGAGGATTTAACCATCAATAAACCAACTGCCATTGCTAAGCCAAACCCATACCGATTTGCGCTTATAATTGGTAACGAGGATTACAGCACATTCCAAACCGGACTAGAAAAAGAATCGGATGTGGCCTTTGCCATAAACGATGCCACTGCATTTAAAGAGTATGCCATGGCAATACTTGGCGTTCCTACCGATAATATAATTTTCCTTACAAATGCTCGCGCCATTGAAATGGACGATGCCATACGTAAGTTAAACCCAATTATTAAGGCGCTTAACGGCAAGGCCGAAATTTTCTTTTACTATGCTGGGCACGGTTTCCCCGACGAGAAGACCAAAGAACCATTCCTTATTCCCGTTGACGTTAGTGGATCCAACCTTCGTTTTGCGGTTAGCCTAAAGGAGCTTTACCAAATGCTTACCGAGCATCAATCGACACGTATTACCGTTTTTCTCGATGCATGTTTCAGCGGTGGAGCTCGCGAGCAAGGCTTAATGGCCGCTAGAGCAGTTAGGGTAAAACCAAAAGAGGATAGGTTAAAAGGGAATATTGTTGTCTTTACTGCTAGCAGTGGCAATGAGTCGGCTCATCCGTATAAAGAGAAAAAACATGGAATGTTCACCTATCACCTTATTGAAAAACTTAAAGAAACCAACGGAGACCTAACCTACAAGGAGCTTTCCGAGCATCTTTCAATGCAGGTTGGGGTTAAATCGGTTATGGTGAACAACATGCCACAAACACCACAAACAAATTTTAGCTTTGATGTTGAGGAAGTTTGGGGCGATTGGAAGCTTAGGTAACAAAAAGCAAATCGGCAATAATTCCATCCGAGAGTAAAAAATGCTGGGGTTTAATGGTTATTTCGTTTCGGT
>CAZGQZ010000136.1:5674-7151 GCA_964527985.1 uncultured Rikenellaceae bacterium
CACCGTTAAACGAATGGGATGAAGGGCCAATGCCAAGATAGGGAATTTGTTTCCAGTACGAAGAGTTGTGCCTTGAGAAAAAATCTTCCTTCGCTAAGTTTGATATTTCGTAATGAACAAAACCGTTTTGCTGCGAAACCTCTTGGAGCATCTTAAACTGCTCAACGCTTTGATCCTCACTTGCCGGTTGCAAAAATCCGCTATTTAGCCTGCGGGTAATTGGCGTACCGCTTTCGTAAATTAGGTGATAACACGATAAGTGCTGCACCTGCATATTAAAGGCTTGCATTAGGTTACTGTGCCAAATGCCAGTATTTGAGTAGGGCAACCCGTAAATTAGGTCGATGCTAATATTATTAAAACCTACCTCTTGCGCTGCGTTAACAGCACACACTGCCTGGGCTGCGTTATGCCTACGGCCAAGGGCCTTTAAATCTGAATCGGAAAAGGACTGAACACCTATGCTAAGCCTATTAACACCAATTTGGCGCAAAGCGCCAAGATACTCCTCATCCAAATCATCGGGGTTTGCCTCAAAGGTTATCTCTGCGTTCTGCGCTAATTCAAACTGCTTTGCAATGGCATTTAAAACTTCTTCTACCTGCATAGCGCTTAGCAACGAAGGAGTACCACCACCAAAGTAAATGGTTTCGATACGATTACTTGGCAAGTAACTCATACGCAGACTAAGCTCGCGAATTAGCAAATCGGAAAACTCCTGCTTCGCCTCATTGGTATCCACAGAGTAAAAATCGCAGTACTCACACTTGTGCTTGCAGTATGGAACATGAATGTATATTCCCGACATTTTTCAGTTATTACAGTTGCTGCATTTATGCATTGAGGCTATATTTGCAAATGTAGCTGTTTTACTGAAACTCGATAAATCAGCTTTCTCTTCAATAATAAGCATAAATAATTGGCGTTTAAAACAAGGATAATTATGAAAAAGTATAGCATTGCCATAGGCTGCGACCATGCGGGTTTTAGCACAAAAACAAAGCTAATTCCTTATCTTAAAGATATTGGACATAGCATTAAAGACTTTGGAACCTTTTCTGAAGATAGCGTTGACTATCCCGATTTTGCCAAGCCAGCTGCACAAAGCGTTGCCAACGGCGAATTTGAACTAGGTATAGTTCTCTGCGGTAGCGGAAACGGGGTAAATATCTCGGCAAACAAGGTTAAAGGTGTACGCTCGGCGCTATGCTGGACTCCCGAAATTGCATCGCTAGCTCGGCAGCATAATAACGCCAATGTTTGCGCAATACCAGCACGTTTTGTTTCCGTAGATATGGCCAAAGAAATTGCCACCGCATTCCTTAATGCTGCTTTTGAAGGAGGAAGGCACGAAAATCGAGTGAAAAAGATTGAATAATATACCAAAATGTTTTATTTAAAAAAAAATAAGATAAACTTAAAACCTACTCAACCAATAGTAACCTATCGAACCCCAAGCATTTCGACACATCGTTTT
>CAZGQZ010000137.1:0-7097 GCA_964527985.1 uncultured Rikenellaceae bacterium
AAACCTTTAACATTTCTTTTATCCATAGCCCGTAAAATTAAATAATTTACCGATATTAAACAATTTAGAATTCAATTCCTATTAGTAGTACGTCGTCAATTTGCTTGTTGTTACCCATATAATCTTCAAAATCTTTTGAGAATAAATCGTTAAACTGAGGCATAGTAAGCCCTTGGTTGCCCATAATTAGCTCTCGTACCCTTGCTGGGCTATACTTTCTTTTGTCCTCACCTCCAATCTGATCGGGCATGCCATCAGAAAAGAAGAAAACTTTATCTCCTTGCTTTATATCAAGGGTGTGGTTTGTAAAGTCCTTTTCCTCTTTCTTTGGGTGAGGTATCCCGCCAATGGCTTTGCGATCGCCTTTAAACTCTTGAAGTTCTCCTCCCCTTAGTAAATATAGGGGCCTGTGAGCACCTGAGTAGTGAAGTTGCTTTCGTTTTATGTTGATTTTGCACAATGCTATATCCATTCCATCTCTTGCATCGGCATCGGGGCGGTCTTGTTTCAGGGTTTTACGAACCCCGTGGTGAAGTACATCAAGAATTTTTCCTGCGGTGTAGGTAACGTCGTGGTCAACAACATTGTTTAGGGTAAAGTAGCCAATGAACGATAGCAGCGCTCCTGGCACACCGTGCCCTGTACAGTCAACCGCAGCAATATAAATAAAGTCTTCTTTGGTAAAAAACCAAGGGAAGTCGCCACTAACAACATCGCGTGGTTTGTAGTAAATAAACGACTTTGGAAGATACTGTCGAATGATACGATTGTTAGGGAGTATTGATGTTTGAATACGCTGCGCGTAGTTAATACTCTCGGTAATTTTTCGGTTTTTATCCTGTATCTCCAGCTCAATGCGCTTAGCTTCGGTTATATCGTGGCCAACAAATAGAATGGTTTCCAGCTCGTTCTCGTTAAACTCGGGAATGGCCGAAATATGCATTATCGTTTCACCTAGCTTTGAGGGGAAGGTTAAGTCGTGCTCAATCTTACTCTTGCTCGTTTTAATGTTTTTAATGGTATCCTTCAGGAATGTGGCAAGAGCCCCGTTTAAGTCAACAGAATTAAGAGTTTGGTTAATTAGCTCTTTAATTGGGATGCCTAAGTATTCCTCAACCATGGGGTTAGCGTAGAAAAACTGCCCCGAGGTGTTGAGGCGCATAATCATATCGGGCGAGTTCTCAGATAAAGCCTGCATTTTACTACGCATACGCTCTTCCTTCTCGGCACGTTTTCGCTCGGTTATATCCTGTGAGTTAAGGATAATACCATTAATTGCAGGATCGTCTAGTAGGTTGCGCCCAGTAACCTCAAGGAATATTTTTGTCCCATCCTTTTTCATAAAGGTATACTGGATGGTAATAGGAATGCGAGGAGAGTCGAGCAGCTTTTGGAACATGTCGGTAAGGTCTTGCTCTCCTTTCCGAGTGAGTCTGTCAATGTCTTTTCCGCTCATCATTTCTTGGGGTGTATACCCCAAAATTTTTGTAACGGACGGGCTTATGTAGGTTAGCTTTTGGCTGCTGCTATAGATGGAGATTATTTCAGATGCATTTTCGAGTAACGAGTGAAGCCTTTTTTGGGCATTCTCCACTTCTTGTATTTTCGATTCGAGCTGGAAGTTCGATTTCTCTAACTCCTCGTGGGTGGCTCGCATTTCTTCGGCATTCTGGCGGAGTTCCTCTTCGTTTTCTTTCAGCTCTTCGGTCATCTGCTGAGCCTCCATCAGCAGCTGCTCGGTTTTTTGGTTAATACGAAGGTTGAATATTGTACGAGCAATAATCTCGCCCATTTCGCGAAGGAAGCGGATGGTTAGCTCTGGAATATGATCGTCAATTGATGCGAATTCGATAACTCCTTGCAGCTTCTCATCGGTAATTAGGGGGACAATAATTATGCTTTTGGGCTTTTTATCGCCCAGTATCCCAGAGGTAATGGTGGCATAATCATCGGGAATTTCGGTTCGGTAAATTATATCCCTTTCGTATGCACACTGACCAATTAACCCTTGCCCAATTTTAAACTCTTGATTGATGTATTTTTTGCGATTGTAGGCGTATGTTGCTAGGTTGTACAGGCTTTGTTTATCTTCGTCGTAAAGGTATAGCGCTCCTTGTATAATGTTTATGTAGCTAATAAGCTTAACCAGAACTTCGTAGGTTAGCTCTTCGAGGTTGTTGTGCAGGCGCAGAATGTACGAAACCTCATCTTTTCCCTTAGTTATCCACGACTGTTCAGCCTCTTTTTTTACGTTCTCCAAGAGGTTGTCGCGCATTACCAATAGCGACTTGCCCAGGATGTCGTCCTCGTCGCTAATCTCAAAAGGAGCCTTGTAGTCGCCTTCGCCAATGGTTTTTGCAAAAAGGGCATTCTTGTTAATATCCTCATCACGCTGCCTTATCTCTTCTTCGAGGAAGGTAACCTTATCTTGATGTTTTTTGAGGATAGTGTATGTTAGGAATGCGAAGAGGAACGGGATAATGTTAATAATCCAAAGTGTTGGGTTTGCTTTATGTATGGTAGCAATTCCGCTTATGCTAAATGAAACCCCTTGCGAGGCAAAAGCAATGGTCCACGAAACAAACACAATAAGGATTCCAACTGCGAATGCAATTGTAACCTTTTGGGTTACGGCTCTATCTAAAACCTCAGCCGATGTTTTGTTATGGGTTGTCATACTAGTTATTTGTGCTGTTGCCAATAGATATTAGTTGTTCCGAAATTTTTGGGCTAAGAGCCTCGAATAGCCTAACCATTCTGTTGTTGAACGCCTTAAATGAGGCCAGCTCAATAACGCCAATACACTCAGTTTTATCTGGGTTTAGTATTGGGATGATGAGCAAATTGCTGGGCGACCCCTTTCCTAGGCCCGAAAGTATTGTGATATAATCTTCGGGAACATTGTCTAGGTTAAGTATTACTTTGTTTTTTGCAACTTGACCGGGTAATGTTTCCCCTTCAGCAAATGGTTGAGGTTCCGTTTCGGAGAAAAATGCGTATGATGATGTAATGGTAAACGTATTGTTTTGTTGCTTTGTGTGGGCAACCGCCTGAACAATATCGTGTTGTTTAGCTATGTTCGATAGTAATTTTTCTAAGAAAGCTTCTTCTTCTTCAAAAGAACCAGTAGGTACGATTTCATTGGCAATTTCTTCAATGTTCTCTTCAGGAGTTTGCTCTTGGGCTTCTTCCTCTTCTTTTTTAATCTCTTCCTCTTTCCTCTTGGTTTCTCTTAGGCTTGCTTTAAGCTGATCGAGCTGTGATGAAGATCGTGTGGCCTCGGCCCAGGCAGAAAGGATGCTTTGGTAGAAAAATATTGAAATAACTATGGCTAATACCGCAAAAACTATGGCCAGATAGGGGATGCCTTTGGAATTTCCGGAAATGGTATGGTTATACAAAGTGAAAAAACTCCCAGCAACTGACACTACAAGCAATAGCATTAGTAAGCCGTAGCTAAATCTTGATTTATTTGGGAATATCTTCATTGTTTGCTGTGTTATATTTTAATGTTTTGAAGGTATCGAATAATCTCGTCAGTTTTCAGAATATGATCAGCCTTTGTAAGCTTGAGTGCTGCTTCGGTCATGGTTTTTACTTGACATTCATTCGGGTCCTGCACAATTACTGTCCCTCCGTAATCTTTTATTTTCTTTATTCCAAAAGCACCATCCTTGTTTGCTCCTGAGAGGATAATGCCAATTAGCTTTTCGCGGTAAACCTGAGCAGCTGTAATAAATGATAAATCGATTGACGGACGCGAATGATTTACAGGCCCCTCGGTTGATAGCGCAATGCGATTTCCAAGTTCGATAAACATATGGTAGTTGGCAGGGGCCAAATAGGCCTTCCCCGGTTTAATTTGATCCTTGTCGTATGGTTCAATTACTGGAATTGACGATTTAATGGATAAGGCCTCAACAAAGCCGCTACGCACATGCTTGAGCCTATGTAGGCTAAGGAGCACGGGGAGTGGGAATGTTGGGGGCAACGAGCTAAGTATTCGGGTAATAACCTGAAAACTTCCAGCGGAACCTCCTATGATAACTGCTTTATACATTTAATTGTTATCCAGTTTTCTTTTTGTATATCTTTTCGCCATCGTTAATGACGGTAAATTTATTGGTTGCGTTTGTATTTTCCAAAGTTTCCTTGGATCCCAAAATTAAGTAACCTCCTGGAACTAAACTGCTATGTACTGCATTTAGGGTTTTGTCCTGAAGTATTTGGTTGTAATAAATTAGCTGGTTTCGGAACAATGCTAACCGTATGCTGCCTGGTGCATTGCTAAAAAGTGTATCCTGTTTAACGAAGGTAACACCTTGGATAAGGCTTGTGTCAATAATTAGCGTTCCATTTCCGTGTACCGATGAGTAGTAATCGGAATACTTGGCTGAACCGTTTGATCGCTCATAGTTTGCTTCGTTTATCTCTAGCTGTTTAGCATCAATTCGCCCTTGCTGAATTTTCTTAAGAGTTTCGTCGCTAAAAATTGATGCGTAAACCTGGAATTGATCAAGCACATTCATTTCTTTGAGCAGAATACAAAGGGAGTAGAGTTCTTCGCCTGAGTCGAATGCTGTAACCCAAACCTTAGGCTTTGAGGTGTTCTTAATAATTTCTGAAATAATGTCTTCGCGGAGTGCTCTCCAAAGTGATGGGTCGCGAAACATCTCGGTTGTTTCTGGGGTAATATCTTTTAAAAATTGCTCAAAGAAAACTTTGTTGGATTGTAATCTGCTAACTAGCACTTCCGCATCTTTAAGGCCATTGCTCGTAATAACATCTTCGAGCCTTCGCTTAAACGATGTTAGGGCATAGTCCCTAAAGTCGTAGCCATAGGTATCGAGCAATGCTTTAATAACATTACGTGTTTCAACTATGCCTATTTCGTATCTGTTCATCACCTTATGCTAGTTCTTGCTCGTTTATTTTTGCTTAAGTTGAGCCATTAGCTCGTTAATCTGTTTTTGAAGCTTGCGCTCAACTTCTTTCCCTTCGGAAATATCAATGCCAATATTTATTATCTTAACAATTTCTCCTTTGTCGTTTGCTATTGGGGTGTAATGCTCCGATATCCAAACGTCTTTACCCTTAACGTTAAGGGTAAACTCTCTCTTTTGAGGTAGCCCTGAAATTAAGTCGTTCCAAAACTTTTGATATGCCTCTGGGCTTGTTCTAGCCTCAAAATCGAGTTCGGAATGTAATCGTCCCTCAATATCTTCCTTTTTATCGCCTAATACTTCGGTATTTCTGTTGTTGATGTATAGAATTGTTCCGTTAGTGTCAATCTCAGTTACCAGACAGGTTGAATCGAGGGCTTGCAAAAGGGCTGTCATCTCGTCTTGCCTTTGCATTGACAACTCCTGCTCAGTTTGAAGTTCAATTAGGTTTTGCTCAATTTCTTCGGCTTGCTCTTGGGCTTTAATCTCAATTTTCTTGGCTTCGGTTACGTCTTGTCCTAAGAAGAATATTTTGTATATGTCTCCAGTTTCTTCGAACGAAGGAGTTATGCTGCACAGAATATAGTGCTCGTCATTATCGCGGGTTTTCCACTTTAGGGTTCCGTTAAAGGCTTTTCCCTCACTTATGCTACTCCACGAGTTTTTAAAGGTAGAAAGTGAGTCGGAGTGAATAAACTCGATTAGGTGTTTACCTTCAAGGTCCGATTTTGCAAAGCCAATAATGTTGAGCATGTTTTGGTTAGCCGAAAGCAATGTGCCGTCGTGGTTAAGCTCAGCGAAAAGCATTGCTTCGTTAATTGCCGAGGTCATACCTTCCATCTCAAGTGTTTTGCGAGCCATCTCTTCTTGTGTGGCTTGCATCTCTTCCATATTTTGGCGCATCTCCTCCTCTTGTGCAGCCATCTCTTCGCTTTGCTGTTGCGATTGCTCCAAAAGCTGAGTAGTTCGGATGCTATTTTTTACGGAGAATAGGGTCGAGGCAATGTTTTCACCAATCTTCTCAACAAACTCAATTTCGTGTTGCTCAAACTGGTTAAATGTGGCAATTTCTATAACTCCAAATATTTTATCTTCTAACTTAAGAGGAACTATGAGCAGAGCACGAGGGTTTGCTTCGCCTAAGCCAGAGGTTATTTCGATGTAATCGTCTGGGATTTCTTTTAGGTAAACCGTTTGCTTTTCTACTGCGCAGTTGCCAACAAGGCCTTCGCCCATGAGAATAGTTTTTTGCCTAAACTTCTTTTTGCTGTAGGCAAATGCGCTTAGCAGTTCCAGTGTCGCCTCATCGTTATCCTGATTTACCACAAACAGCGCTCCTTGGTTTGCTTTTAAGTAATCGAGCAGGTTTTGTGTTACCGTATCGGCAAGTATTTGAAGGTTGTCGTTATTTTGCCTTAGTATGTCGGCAAATTTTGCCAGCCCAACGTTAAGCCAGTTTCGTTTTTCGTCTTCCTTTTTTCGCTTTTCTTCTTCTTTAGCTGCATGCAATAGGTTTTTACGCATGTTAAGCAGCGCATTTCCAAGTTCATCATTCGGTCCTAATGGTTCAAATGTTGCTTCAAGATTATTGTTTCCAATTTCGTTGGCAAAATGTGTTGTTCGGGCCATTCCGTTGATGAGGGTATTGAGCGATTTCACAATCTGTCCAACTTCATCGTTGTTTGAATATTCGAGTTTATGAGCTGCTTCGCCAAGCGAGAGTTTTTGAATGTTTTCGTTTGTATCTTTAATGGCAGTTACAACCGGTTTGAGTATAAAACGAACAACAAAAATGGAGACTACTGACGAGGCAATTATGATGAGGATAAGCACAATCCTATTCATGGAGAGATCTTGGTGCGCTTCATTAATACTTATTGGCAGCGCAATGTAGTAATCAATTGATTCAACTTTTTTAAAGAACAGACGAACCTCTTGTTCGTTTCCTTTTATGAAGTCGGTATAGCTGAGGGAACCGTTTCTTCTCGTAAATATTTCGTTAAGCCTCTCTCTGGGATATTTTTGGCCCTCTTTGTATAAGTGGATGGCATAGTTCCCTTTACTGTCAATTAAAAAAGGGAAATCGGTTTGGTAAAAGGCTGCTTGGTTAAAGTGAGGTTTTAGCGTAGCGTAATCAATATGAGTAAATCCACC
>CAZGQZ010000138.1:0-7054 GCA_964527985.1 uncultured Rikenellaceae bacterium
TATGGGTTTTATCGCCATAAAAAACTTTTTTGCTTACAAAGCTTTTCGATTTAAAAAAGCAGCAAACATCTTTATTTGGGTTAAGCGGTTGTTGTTCGGTTAGGCTTATGATTTTTGGTTGCGAACCAAAAGCCGTAAAGTTGTTAGTGTAGTATACCTCTTGCTGTGCGCAGGCATCGCTAATTAGGTAAAACAATGCGCTTGACGAGTAAATAATAGCAAACTGCCCAGTATAGCCTGCAAGCTCACTAAGAAATTCGGAAAGGTTGTTATGTTTAGCAAGCGAGTTAAGTATTTGCTGGTTGGTTTGAAATGGGTTCACCCAATCGTATAAATCGCCAATAAGATGGAGTTCCACTTCGTTGCTTTTTGCAAATGTATAGCTTAGCATTGGGTGGGTAAACAGGAAAAATTCTTTTACTTGCTGTTCATTCCAACCATCAAAATCAAAGTTTGGCTTTTGCTTGGTTAGCAAATATTGTCCGCTGAATAGGCTCATGTGTAAGCAGTGGGTTAGTGTTGCTAAAATTCGTTGCCTTTGCTTTTGGGGTAATCGAGGGAATAGTGCAAACCTCGGCTTTCGCGCATAAGTTGGGCATTTTTAATAATTAAATAGCCTACGTTTATCATGTTGCGAAGTTCGCAAAGGTTTTGCGTAAGGATGGACTTTTTGTATAGCTCCTCGGTTTCGTGGTAAAGTATTTCAAGTCGAACGAGCGCCCTGTCAAGCCTTAGGTTTGAGCGAACAATGCCAACGTAGTTGCTCATTATCTGCTGCATTTCCTTGTAGCTTTGCGTAATTAGCACCATTTCCTCGTTGTGCTTTGTTCCCTCGTAGTCCCAGTCGGGTATTTGTTTGTTAATTTCAATGTTTTCAACAGCATTTATCGCATGCTGATAGGCTTTTTCAGCGTAAACAACTGCTTCAATAAGTGAATTTGAGGCTAACCGGTTGGCTCCGTGTAAACCAGTTGATGAGCATTCGCCAATGGCATATAGATGTTTAATTGAACTCTCTCCATTCATGTTAACCTTTATCCCACCGCACAGGTAATGCGCTGCTGGTACTACCGGAATCATATCCTTGGTAATATCAATACCAATTGTTAGGCACTTTTGGTAAATATTAGGAAAATGGTTTTTTATCTCCGTTGCATTCTTGAAGGTTACATCGAGGTAAACAAAATCGTCACCTCTAATTTTCATCTCATTATCAATAGCTCGAGCCACAATATCGCGAGGGGCTAGCGATCCCCTTTTGTCGTACTTATGCATAAACTCTTTGCCATCAATAGTTTTGAGAATTGCCCCAAATCCTCGCATGGCCTCGGTGATGAGGAATGATGGTCGCTCACCCGGATTGTAAAGCGATGAGGGATGAAACTGTATAAACTCCATGTTTTCCACTTCACCCTTTGCCCTGTAAACCATGGCAATGCCATCGCCTGTAGCCACAAGCGGATTTGTGGTTGTGTGGTAAATATTGCCTATACCGCCAGTAGCCATTACTGTGGTTTTCGACGTAAATTTTTCAACCTTTTGGGTTTTAAGGTTTAGCGCAAATGCCCCAAAGCATGTAATGTTCGGATTTCCACGCTTTACCTTTTCGCCTAGGTGGTGTTGAGTAATTAGCTCAACAGCAAAGTAGCTCTCAAAAACGGTAATGCGCTTATGGCTCTTAACCTTGGAAGTTAAAGCACGTTGTATTTCGTAACCTGTGTTGTCCTTATGGTGCAAAATTCGGTGCTCAGAGTGGCCTCCTTCTTTGGCTAAATCGTAATGACCAGTTTTATCTCTGTCGAACTTAACACCCCACTGAATTAGCTGTTTAATTTGGTCGGGCCCTTCGGTGGCTACCATTCGAACAACCTGTTCATTACAAAGTCCATCGCCGCAAATAAGGGTATCGTTTACGTGTTTCTCAATGCTATCCGGATCGTAGGTTACTGCAGCAATTCCTCCTTGTGCATATACGGTGTTAGTTTCCTCTAAATTTGCCTTGCTAATTACTGTTACCGAGCCATGCTCAGCTGCTTTTAGCGCAAAACTTAATCCGGCAATACCTGAGCCAATTACCAAAAAATCGCATGAGTGGTTAGCCATAAGGTGCTTTTTTACAAAGATAAACGATTAGTGCTGGTTTTTCAACTGTTGAGGCAAGACTAAGTTTATCAGTTCAAGCCAAGAACAAGCGTAACCAAAAAAGGCACAAGTATAGTTAGAATAACTCCATGTATTAACGAAACCATTGCATAATCTTTCCCTGAAGATTTTGTAATTATTGGCAGCGTTGTGTCCATGCTTGTGGCACCTCCCGAAACTATTGGCGATAGCTTGCCGAACAGCGTTGCAAAAATTGGTGCGAATAGTAGGGTTATGATCTCGCGCATAATGTTAGCTAGCAACGCAACAACACCAAGTTCATCGCCACGTATGTCGGCAATAAAAATGCTCGAAAGGCTGTAGTACCCAAAACCATAGCCTATTGCTAGCATGTCAGTAAGGTTAAACATGGGCAGAATGAGGTAAACCAAAAGTACTCCAAGTGTAGTTCCCACAATAGTGAATAGCGGTACCAAAGCAATTCTGAAGTTGAGCGCTTTAACAGCCTTAAGTGCCGAGGCATCGGCTCCAATACCAATACCAACCAGTAGCATTAGAAGGTAAAGCGCCCAATGGCTGAGATCGTTTTGGATAATATAGCTTGGAGCAAAATTAAAGATGCCTACCATTACGCCCAAGGCAAAGAATAGAAGTATGGTTAAACTACTGCGCATGGGTTTAGCCTTTTTTCTTAAACCAAAGTTGGTAGCCAGCCCAAGCCATAGCTACGCTTCCGGCAACACTGCCTAATGCTATAAGCAATGCCGAAAGCCCAAGTTTTGTCAAGTTGTTAATAATTGTGTCGTTCGCCCCAATGGTTAAACCAAGCATGAACAGCAATAAGTAAATTGCCCAAAGCGTTAGTTTATCGTTGAGTTTAGCTATGCCTGGCTTTTTGCGAATAGCAAAACCAACGGCAATGCCAACTATCATTATTGCTAAAACAGTCCACATTTACTTTAAGCTTAGAATAATGGCGATGGATATACTCCGCTATTAACCAACTCGTTTAGCTTTTGCATAACCATTGGCTTATCGCCAGGGTAGGTTACACCAAACCATTGCGATGTGGTTGGGAGTACCTTGCACGAAGCCCGTTTGCTGTTGATTAGCGAGTTGACCACCGATGGAATGTAGAACTCAGCCTTTGGATTGGCCAGCGATCCGCTTAGGAATTCGGTTAGCATCGAATCGATATGCTTAAAAAAGTTTGGGGTGAAGCCCCAAAAGTTCATCGATACAAGCGATTGCTCATCTACTTGCACCATCGAGCCATTTTCATCTTTATACTTCACATCGCCATTTATGCGCTCAATGTGAGTTCGTTCCACAACGTTGCTTAAAAATGAATTTTGATCGACAGAGCAAACACCTCGCGAAACCGATCCTTGCTCGCTTAGCGTATTCTTTAGCCTATAGCCAACCATAAAGTAATCACCCTCTTCTAGTTCGGGCTGGGTGAGTGCTTGTGCGATAACCTTAAACGAATCGGCTCCGTAAAAATCATCGGCGTTAATAACTGCAAAGGGTTCGTTTACTGCGTTTCGGCATACCCATACAGCATGCGCTGTTCCCCAGGGTTTAACCCTTTCGGCAGGGCAGCTAATGCCCTCGGGTAGCATATCCAATTCCTGAAAAACAATCTCATACGGAACTTTGCCGTCGAATCGTTTTCCGAAAACCTCAAGAAAATCCTTTTCAATATCCTTCCTTATTACAAAAACAATTTTGCCAAAACCTGCGCGAAGCGCATCGAAAACTGAATAGTCAATTATGGTTTCTCCGTTAGGGCCAACAGCATCAACCTGTTTTAAACTTCCGTATCGGCTACCCATTCCAGCAGCCAGTATAATTAACGTGGGCTTCATTACAGTGATTTTTTTGAAATTAGTTTACAAAAATGCGAGAAAATAGGGAATAATAAAAATGTGCCCTCAATAGCAATGCAAATATTGAGTGTTTGCCTATCTTTGGCAGCAAACCTTGGTTGTATGCAAAAAGTTATTGCACTGATTTTAGCGCTGGGCTGCTCCGTGTTGGTTTGGGCTGGGCATAGCGCCGACTCAACAAAAAGGGAAAGCCTTACGCTTATGTTTATTGGCGATGTTATGGGGCACGGCCCACAAATAAGGAGCGCCTTTAACGAAAAAACAAAGGGCTACGATTACGATGACGTTTTTTCGAGGGTTTCGCCATTACTTGAGCAGGCCGATTTTGCCATTGCAAACCTTGAGGTAACACTTGCTGGGCCACCCTTTTCCGGATATCCACAGTTTAGCTCGCCCGACGAGCTAGTTGATGGTCTGACTAATGCAGGTGTTAACGTACTCGTTACAGCTAATAACCATACAGTTGATAGACGAAAGCAAGGCATTCTCCTCACAATTGATGTGCTAAACAAAAAGGCCATACCATTTGCCGGAGCCTATAAGGATTCGCTGCATCGCGATTCTACCTATCCGCTAATTTTGGAGCAAAACGGAATTCGCTTGGCGCTTTTAAACTATACATACGGAACGAATGGCATCCCTGTTCCTAAACCAACGGTTGTTAATCTTATAGATACTGCACAAATTCGTGCCGATTACATCAAAGCAAAAAAGCTTAAGGTTGACGAGGTAGTCGCTTTTATGCACTGGGGGCTAGAGTATAAACGGCAACCAAACGTTGAGCAGATTTGGTTAACCCATTTTATGCATAATCTTGGGATTCGAATTGTTATTGGCTCGCACCCGCATGTGCTTCAGCGGATGGAGGCCTCGTTTGATACCGACACAACAAAGGGGCTGGTTGCCGTATACTCGTTGGGCAACTTTGTGTCAAATCAGCGCCCCCAGTACCGAGATGGTGGAGCCATTGCTGCTGTGCACATCGAAAAGATTGATGGGGTTACCCAAATTAAAGACGCTGGATATGCCCTAGTTTGGGTGCAAACGCCAACAATAGATAAGAAGAAAAGGTATAGAGTTTTACCTGTTGCTAAGTACGAATTGCTCGATGGGTATTTTAACGATGACGATCAGCAGAAGTTTAACCTATTTGCAGAGGACTCAAGGGCTCTTTTCGATGCTGAAAACTATAACTTTTACGAAATTGGCTATAGGGACAACCACTGGGTTTTGCCTTGGGTTGCTCACAAGCGTAGGGTAATTAAGCCGCTTAAAAGGATTGAGCCCTGGCAAAAATCAATTTTTTACCCACCATTTGTTAGTTTACCCAAACGCTAACGAGTAAACACATTGGCTCAAAATATTTTCATTAAGGCGATTGACCTTAAATTGTAGCTGTAATTTATATAATTCAACTATTTTTGCAGATGTTTTTCAAAATCAACGGTTAAAGATATTTTTTATAACAATAAAGCGTTTTCATATGACCCAAGAAGAACTTTTTAAGAAGCTTATTGCGCATTGCAAGGAGTACGGATTTGTTTTCCAGAGCAGCGAGATTTACGATGGCCTGAGCGCAGTATACGACTACGGACAGAATGGTGTTGAGCTAAAAAATAATATCCGCCAGTATTGGTGGGATGCAATGACTCGCCTAAACGAGAATATCGTAGGACTCGACTCGGCCATTTTTATGCACCCTCAAGTATGGGTTGCCTCGGGGCATGTGGGCGCTTTTAACGATCCGCTTATCGACAATAAGGATAGCAAAAAACGCTACCGCGCCGATGTGCTTATTGAGGATTGGATGGCCAAGCAGGAGGAGAAAATTGCCAAGGAGGTGAACAAGGCCAAAAAGCGTTTTGGCGATAGCTTTGATGAGGCCATGTTTGTTAAAACCAACGGTAGGGTATTGGAAATTCAGGCAAAAATTGATACCGTTCGCACCCGAATGGTAAAGGCTTTGGATGATAACGATTTGCCTGAGGTTAAGAAGATAATTGAGGATTGCGAAATTGTGTGTCCCATATCGGGTTCGCGTAACTGGACCGACGTACGCCAGTTCAACCTTATGTTCGATACCAAGATGGGCTCGGTTAGCGACGACGCCAATACCATATACCTTCGTCCCGAAACCGCTCAAGGTATCTTTGTAAACTACCTAAACGTGCAAAAAACGGGTCGAATGAAATTGCCATTTGGTATTGCCCAAATTGGTAAGGCATTTCGTAACGAGATTGTGGCTCGCCAGTTCATATTCCGCATGCGCGAGTTTGAGCAAATGGAAATGCAGTTCTTTGTGCGTCCGGGTGAGGAGATGAAGTGGTTCGAGTTCTGGAAAGAGAAGCGGATGAACTGGCACAAGGCCATGGGTCTAGGCGACGATAACTATCGCTTTCACGAGCACGATAAGCTGGCGCATTACGCCAATGCTGCCTTCGATATTGAGTTTAAATTTCCATTCGGTTTTAAAGAGGTTGAGGGCATTCACTCACGTACCGATTTCGATTTGGGACAGCATCAGCAACACTCGGGCAAAAAGTTGCAGTACTTCGACCCCGAAACCAACCAGAACTACGTACCTTACGTGGTTGAAACATCAATTGGTTTAGACCGTACCTTCCTTCTGCTGCTTTCATCGGCATATACCGAGGAGAAGATTAAAAAGGATGATGGTAGCGAGGACGAAAGGGTGGTTCTGCGCATTCCACCAGCGTTGGCTCCCGTTAAGCTAGCCGTGTTCCCGTTAACAAAAAAGGATGGGCTACCCGAAAAGGCACGCCAAATTATGGACGATCTTAAGATCGACTTTAAATGCCAATACGAGGAGAAGGACAGCATAGGTAAACGTTACCGCCGTCATGATGCCATTGGAACTCCATTCTGCATAACTATCGACCATCAGTCGCTCGAAGATAATACGGTAACTATTCGCCACCGCGATACCATGGAGCAGGAGCGGGTTGATGCCTCTCGCCTCCGCGATATTATGGAAGAGAAAGTGAGCATGAAAAATCTGTTAAGAAAAATATAGCGTTTAATGTTCAAGGTTTAATGTTTAA
>CAZGQZ010000139.1:0-7044 GCA_964527985.1 uncultured Rikenellaceae bacterium
TTCTGTTTTTAAATAGGAATGGGGGAAGGCTTACCCGCGAAATGATTTTTACCATAGTAAAGCGTTCAGCACAAGCAGCAGGAATAAAAAAAACCATTAGCCCTCATACGCTTAGGCATTCGTTTGCAACGCATTTGGTTGAGCGAGGTGCAGATATACGGGTTGTTCAGGAAATGCTAGGGCACGAATCGATACTGACAACTGAGATTTATACCCACCTCGACAGGCAATACCTTAAGGATACCATTATGATGTTTCATCCAAGAAAAGGCAAAAGCTAAGGGTTAGGCTTTATACAATTTTCCTTGCCAGGTGTCATGCTCTTCGAGTAACTTCTCAAGTTTAATAAGTAGCTGATCGGTTCGTAGTTTGCCCCATTTTGGGGCAATTAGGGTTTTTGGCGATGCTTCACCGGTAAATCGCTCAATCACAATTTGGGGGTTTAGGCGCTCAACAATGCTAACCAAAAGCGATAAGTACTCATCTTGAGTAAAAAAATTAAACGCATCAGGATTTTTTGCATAATCCATTGCCATCAAGGTGTCTTTCACAATTTGCAGCTGATGGAATTTTATGGTGGTAAGAGGTAACTGGTTAATTTGTTCTATTTGATTAATAAGGTCGCTCTCGGTTTCGCCAGGTAGTCCAAGTATAAAATGAGCACCTACGTTTAAACCGCGTTTTGCCGTTTCGTTTATGGCCCAAACCGATTTTTCGAAGCTATGCCCCCGATTAATTCGCTCAAGGGTTGTGTTGTAGCACGATTCAACTCCGTACTCAACCGATATGTAGTAGCTAGCGCTTAGCTCTGCTAGGTAGTTTAGTATTGAATCATCAACACAATCGGGCCGAGTACCAATTACTAACCCCGTAATTTTTGGATGCGATAGCGCTTCACCATAAAGTTCCTTTAGTCGGTCAAGTTTTGCATAGGTATTTGAGTATGCCTGAAAGTAAGCTAAGAATTTTTCAACCCTTCTGTACCTGAACGAATGAAATTCAATTCCTTCGTCGAGTTGCTGCATAATCGATTTTTCGGGCTGACAGTAGCTTGGGTTAAACGAGTTGTTGTTGCAGTATGTGCAACCCCCACGACCAATAGTCCCATCACGATTTGGGCAGGTAAAACCCGCATCGATAGTTAGCTTTTGTACTCGGCCACCAAACTTCCGCTTAATGTAACCTGTGTAGCTGTTAAACCGTCTGTTATCGCCCCATTCAAACATTTCAATATCAATATTTGAAGGGCAAAGGTAGCTAACATTAGCATAACTTCATTTTGAAAAAGAATTTGATTTTGTTCTGGAAGATTGCAGCTAGTTAAAATGGAAAAGCTATATTTATAAACAATTTTCAATTTTGTAACTACAAAAAAACTCATGCTAAAACGAAATCATAATCTACTAGCAATTAGTGGTTCGCTAAAAGTAGTGCTTACAGTTTTTGCTGTAGCAATTATAGGATTTAGCAGCTGCAAGGGACCAATCGTAAATAAGGATTTTAGTGAAGGAATAATTGAGTATGATATTATTTACGACGAGAGCCAGCCATTTAAGTACGACCCAAAGCTTAGGCCAAATAAAATGGTTGTTAAGTTTAAGGATAATAACACCATCAACAAAATTGAAGGGCTATCGGGTAGCTTTTCATTTGCCATAGTGCAAAACAATCAGCAGAATATGAATTATACCCTAATTAATATTTTTGGCAAAAAGCTATTCTTTAGCGAACCTCTTGTTGATAGCTTATATCCATATGCATATTCCGAAATGCCAAAGCTGTCAATTACTAAAACCGACGAAGAAGTAAAGTACTTGGGGTTAAACTGCTCAAAAGCCATAGCAACGCTTAATGATAGCGCACAGCATACATTTGAAATACTCTACACAAATGAGCTCTCAATTAATAATCCAAACAGGAACACTCCTTTTGAGGAGATAGATGGTGTAATGCTAAAGTTCTCGGTAGTGCTAATGAAACAAAATATGCAAATTGTTGCAAGTACAATAAAATCCATGGAGATATCGAACGATGAGTTTATCCTCCCAAAAGATTATGAACAGGTAGGCGAAGATACGCTGGAAGATATTTTTGAGCTTTTACAGTAGAATTACATTGGGCTGACTTTTCGTATAATCAGAATAATTCCCTTACTTTGTAAGGGTTTTTTTAATTCATTTCATAGCTAAATGGCCAAGCAAAACGACAGAAAAACAAGCAACGATAAAAAGGTAAAAAAAAGTATTTTTAAAGATGAGCGAATTAGGTTCACAATTGGCCTTTTCACCGTATTGCTAGCGCTATATCTTGCTATAGCATTTTTCTCATACATGTTCACTTGGAAGGTCGATCAGAGCTTCGAGTGGCAATCAATTTTCTCAAGCGCTTCGGTTAGGGTCGATAATATTGCCGGAAAGGTAGGAGCATCGTTTGCTGCTCAATTCATGAACCGGTGGTTTGGCTTATCGTCGTTTGCCATACCCTTTGTTGTGCTAATAGCAGGGTTAAGACTCCTTAAAATTAGGCTGCTACCCTTACGCCGAACCTTTTATCGTAGCCTTGTAGGCATGATTCTGCTATCGCTGGTTTTAGGCTACTTGTTTGAAGATGCTCGGGGTTACCTTGGCAGCGGGTTAGGTGGTGCACATGGTTTATACGTTTCATCGTGGCTTAACGCTTTTATTGGTAAGGCAGGAACCGCATTTCTGCTCATTGTACTCTCAATTGCCTATGCCATTTACCTAAACGAGCAGTTTTTACATTGGATTAAGGGAGTAGGGCATAAGGTTATTTTTTACTTTAAGTCTCTTAAAGAAACAAGTAATATAGAAGAGCAAAATTCAGCGCTCGATTTTGAGAACAGCAATGCAACCGTACCCGATATTAGCGAAGTTAACAATCCAGAACCTGAAAGGAAGGAATACAACGAGCCATCTGTTGATATAATTGAAAAGCCAGTAGAAGCTGATAAAAACGTTTTTACACAGCCAAAGGCTGATGACGAGATTAAGCCTGTTGAACCGATAGACGACGATGGTATTGGCCTTGAGGTTGAGAGGCATGTCGAAGAGGAAGGCGAAGTTCAGGTACCCGATGAGCAGGATTTTTACGATCCAACTCTCGATTTATCAAGCTATCAACGTCCGCCAATTGAACTACTAGAAGATTATAAAAGCAGACAGGCACCTGTTTCCGATGAGGAACTTTTAAGTAACAAGAATAAAATTGTTGAAACACTGGGCAACTACAACATCCAAATTGCTCGAATAGTTGCAACTGTTGGCCCTACAGTTACTTTGTACGAAATTGTGCCAGCACCAGGGGTGCGAATTAGCAAAATTAAAAATCTTGAGGATGACATAGCCCTTAGCCTAGCAGCGCTCGGTATTAGGATTATTGCACCTATACCCGGTAGGGGCACTATAGGTATTGAAGTGCCAAACCAACGTCCCGAAGTGGTTTCGATGTATTCCATTCTTCGCTCATCAAAATTTCAGGAAACTAAACATGAGCTTGCCATAGCCCTTGGAAAAACCATCTCGAACGAAACGTTTGTGGTTGATCTTACCAAAATGCCTCACCTTTTGGTTGCCGGGGCAACAGGACAGGGTAAATCGGTTGGACTTAATGCAATAATAACATCACTCTTATACAAAAAGCATCCAGCGCAACTTAAGTTTGTACTAGTCGATCCGAAAAAGGTTGAGCTAACGCTATACAATAAGCTTGAGCGACATTTCTTGGCCAAGCTGCCCGATACCGAAGAGGCTATTATTACCGATACGCAAAAGGTTATAAATACGCTTAACTCGTTATGTATCGAAATGGACTCGCGCTACGATTTGCTAAAATCGGCTCATGTTCGAACCATAAAGGAGTATAACGATAAATTTATCTCGCGTAGGTTAAACCCCAATAAAGGGCATAAGCATTTACCTTACATTGTTGTTATTATTGATGAGTTTGCCGACTTAATTATGACTGCTGGCCGAGAGATTGAGGGACCCATCCAACGATTGGCTCAGCTTGCCAGAGCAGTAGGTATTCACCTAATAATTGCTACTCAGCGCCCAACAACAAACATTATTACGGGTGTAATTAAGGCAAACTTCCCAGCACGTATAGCATTTAGGGTGACATCCATGATCGATTCGCGAACAATACTCGATACACCTGGTGCTAACCAGCTAATTGGTAAAGGCGATATGCTGGTTTCGCTTGGCAGCGATGCCGTACGTGTGCAATGTGCTTTTGTTGATACGCCAGAGGTAGAGCGAATTACCGATTTTATTGGAAACCAAAAGGGCTATGCATCGGCCTTTATGCTCCCCGAGTATACAGGCGATACTGCTGACGATACACTTGATGTGGATCTTGCTAAGCGTGACGATTTATTTGAAGATGCTGCACGACTTGTGGTTTCTCACCAGCAGGGATCAACGTCGCTTATTCAGCGAAAGTTTTCCATTGGGTACAATAGGGCTGGCAGGATTATTGATCAGCTTGAAGCTGCTGGCATAGTTGGGCCTTTTGAGGGTAGTAAAGCTCGTCAGGTACTCATACAGGATGATCTTTCGCTCGAGCATGTTTTTAATGGACTTAACGAGCCAAAAAGTAATGAAAGTATTTAACCAGTTAACCAGATTATGAAGAAGAGATTACTAGTTTTACTCAGTATTGTTGCTATAAGTAACCTATCAATTGGGCAAACTGCCCCCTTAGGGAAGGATTTAGTGAAGAAGTTTTCAGAAAAAATGCAAGCGTATGAATCCATTAAAGCGGAGTTTACTTTTACGCTCGAAAATCTACAGGAAGGTTTATCCGATACGCACAAAGGAAGCCTAAAGTTTAAAGGAAAAAGCTATTTCTTGGGTTTAATGGGAATGGAGGTTTATTTTAATGGAGAAACCAAATGGCAATATATTCCCGAGGCCAATGAGGTAACCATATCGCAACCCACATCGCTCGATGGTGGTTTTTTTGATGATCCCACTCAGATATTTCGTGATTATGAGCAGGACTTTAAATCGAAGTTTATTGGTGAAAGGGTTGATAAAGGTATTTCGCTATACGAGGTTGATCTTTACCCCGAAGATATTTCGGTTCCCTACTCAATTATTAAAATTGTTTTTAAAAAGCAGAATCTCGATCCTGTTTCCATTAAATACCAAGGCAAGGACGGCATTAACTACATTATTGATGTGAAAAGTTTTAAGGCTAACCAAAACCTTAAAGATGTTGAGTTTACCTTTAATCCAAGTAAACACAAGGGCATTGTAGTTGTAGATATGCGCTAGTAAGCTTTTATTTCGTATAGCAATTGTTAATCTGCTACCTCTTTTGGATACTCAATTCGAGCATGGTAAATATTTTGAAGCTTCTTTTTGAAAATTTGCTTAATCTCTGAAATATCCCTAAAGGTTATATTAGCTTCGTTAAACTGGCCCTCATCCTGTTGGTGGTTAATAATACCCTCAACTAAATCTTCGATAGTTTGAATGGTGATTGACTTAAGCGCTCGAGATGCTGCTTCAATCGAGTCAGCCATCATTACTACTGCCGTTTCCTTTGAGAAAGGCCTTGGACCTGGATAGCTGAACGATTCGAACTGCTCTTTAGCTTCAGGAAACTTATCTTTGAAAAGCCTGTAGAAGTACTGAACCTTTGTTGTGCCGTGGTGCGTACGAATAAAATCGATAATCTGTTCGGGAAGCCTATGCTTTTTGGCTACTTTAACTCCATCGGTAACGTGGCTAATAATTATCTCGGCGCTCTCTTCAAAGTCGAGGCTTTCGTGTGGGTTAAAATCAGGCGACTGGTTTTCAATAAAGTAGTAAGGGTTGTCCATCTTACCAATATCATGGTAAAGTGCACCAGCACGGACTAACAAAGGGTTTCCTCCAATTTTATGAATAGCACTTTCGGCTAGATTGGCTACTTGCAAAGAGTGCTGAAAAGTGCCAGGGGCAACCTCGGCCAGCTTGCGAAGCAAATCTTGGTTTGTATCCGATAGCTCCATTAGGGTAGTATCGGATAAAAATCCGAAAACCTTTTCGAACAGGTATATCAGCTGATATGATGCGAGTAGGAGTAGGGCATTTCCGGCAAACCATGCCAGGGTTAGCGGATTTATCCTTAGTAATGTTCCCTCTTGTATAAACACTATGGTTGTATATACTACCGTATACGATAGGAATATATATGCAACAGCCAAAAATAGTTTGCTTCGCCTGTAAACTCGGGTTAGGCTAATTATAGCAATTACCCCAGCAATGAAATGCATGAATACAAATTCGAAGCTATTTGGCACAAAAAAGCCCACTAAAAATACGGTTATAAGATGAATGAATAGGGCTAGGCGGGAGTCGTAAAAGGTTCGAATAAAAATGGGTACAATGGCGAACGGAATAACGTAAACGCTAATTAGGTTACGTTTTAATAGCAACGACGATACAATTGTCATTGATGTAACCAGAAGGAGGATAAAGAATATTTTTGAGTCGTGGGTCAGAATTTCGCGCCTGAAATTATAGAGAAATAGGAAAAGTGCAATGAAAATAATACTTACAAGTAAAAACTGACCTAAAAGCACTAGGTTGCTATTACCTGAGTGACTTAACCTACTTTCGTACTCTCGTTTAAGCGAAAAAAGGATTTGGTATAGCTCGCTGTTTATAATCTCACCGCGGCTTACAATTCTCTCGCCCGAATAAACTAATCCTTTCGTTTGCGAAAGGTTTTCAAGCATGTCCTCCCTAACTTTTTTTGTAGTTTGAAGGTCGTAGCTTAAGTTTGGCCTAACATACATGTAAAACGGAAGCGATTTAAGCACACCATATGCCCTTTTGCTGTTGGGCTTATTAAAGCTTTCCGCTTTATCTTTTAAATAGTTTTGCGCTTTGCTAACGGTGTAAAGCTCCTCAAAAGGGGTTTCGAGCGCAATATTATCGTAAAGTAATGTTACACCCCCAAATACTTTATCCTTAACATCTGGGTTCTCATCGGGGTTAATAATACCCTTTGTATGAATAAACTGGATATGTA
>CAZGQZ010000140.1:0-7032 GCA_964527985.1 uncultured Rikenellaceae bacterium
ACCTTATACATCTCCTGCCAAGGGGTTTGCGATTCCTTTTGGATTATGTTAAAAAGAGGTGGCACAGAAAACAGATTATCTTTCACCACCATCAGGTTGTCAACAAAATTCATCACCTTAGTTTGCGCTCCGCCTGAGCAGTGAACCATACCGTGAATAACAGGACGATAGTTTGCAAGCACTTCCTTAATTATTGGGGCATATGTTCGGGTTGGGCTCAAAACCAGCTTCCCAGCGGTTACACCAACCTCGGAAACCATGTCGGTAAGCCTATAGCTGCCTGAGTATACCAAATCAGGATCAACTATATGATCGTAGCTTTCTGGATATTTATCGGCCAAATATTTCCCGAAAACATCGTGGCGAGCCGAAGTTAAACCGTTGCTACCCATTCCACCATTGTACTCATCCTCGTAGGTTGCCTTTCCAAATGAGCTTAGCCCAACAATCACATCGCCATCGCGTATGTTGGCGTTATCAATAACCTCACTACGACGCATACGCGCTGTAACGGTAGAGTCAACTATCACCGTTCGCACAAGGTCGCCAACATCGGCAGTTTCTCCGCCCGTTAGCTGAATATCGACGCCTAAACTGCGCATACGCTGGCAGAATTCTTCTGTCCCACCAATAATCTCAGAAATAACCTCACCAGGAATTAGGTTTTTATTCCGACCAATTGTTGAAGAAAGAAGAATATTCTCGGTGGCTCCAACGCAAAGCAAATCGTCAATATTCATAACAATAGCATCCTGTGCAATTCCTTTCCAAACCGACAAGTCGCCAGTTTCGCGCCAGTACATGTAGGCAAGCGACGATTTTGTTCCTGCTCCATCGGCATGCATTGCTATGCAATGATCGGGACTACCTGTTAAGGTATCGGGAACAATTTTGCAGAATGCTTTTGGGAAAATACCCTTATCGAGGTTGCTTATTGCTGCATGTACATCTTCCTTGGAGGCAGAAACCCCTCTTTGTGAGTATCGAAAATTATCAGACATTTTTGTGAAGCGGTATTGCTTATGGTTTGGTTTTAATCTCAAGTAATTTCTTTTTGCTCTCGTTAAGCCACTTGCTTTCCTCGGGCGTATCAACCAACCAAATTTTCAAATCCGATTGGCTTTCATCGTCGACAAAGAAAATGATAATGTCAGCTTCATGGTCGTAACGCATATCCATCCAAAGCCCAGTTCGAGTGAGTTCTTCCTCTTCCCAAACAAAGCAAACCCAAAGGTCGGCCTGATCGGGCTCATCAACCGGATAAACTTTAACGCTAGCCTCCTCGGCAAAATCTGCTTGAAATATTTTTTGCCCAAAACTAGCGTGAGCTAGTAGCGTTAGAAGAACGGCTATAAGGGTTAATCGTAGCATTTTACAAAACAGTAAAGGGTTATTCGGCCTGATAATCGGTGCTTAACACCCTGAACTCTGTTCTACGGTTAATTTGATGAACGGTTTCCTTTTGCTCCTCGGACGATAGCTGATCAATAAATTTCTCATCGAGCTTAGCGCCAACGCTGAGGAATGGATACTGTTGTTGCAGCTGCTCATCAACCACCTTGGGTTGCGATTGGGCGTAACCTTTGGCACGCAAACGTTCTGCTGGAATTCCCCTTTCGATGAGATAGTTTACAACCGATTGTGCTCTTTTTTGTGATAAATCGTAGTTATAGTCGAGCGTTCCACGGCTATCGGTATGAGCGCCAAGCTCAATAACAATGGTTGGGTTCTCGTTTAGCACCTCAACAAGCCTATCGAGTGCAGCCATCGACTCGGGACGTAGTTCCCACCTATCATAGTCGTAGAAAATATTGGGCAACTCAATTGGACGAGCAGTAGAGGTAAGCTCAATGGTCATTTCAAAATCGGTACTTTCGCTAACCTCCTTGGTTGTTTCTCTTCCCCTACCATTTAGGTATCCGTCTTTTGATGCAACCAAAACATAATCGGTATTAGGATTTAGCATAAAGCGGAAAGCGCCATCGTCGCCAGTTGTAGCGTTAGCAATTAATCCGTCGCTTCCAACTAGCTGTACATTTGCATTGGCAAGCAAGCCTCCTGTTTTATCGTCGCGAACCTCACCAATAATATTAAATATAATTTCAGGTAGATAGAAAAGGTAGATATTATCACCACCTCTTGAACCTAGGTCTCTGCGTCTTGATGAGAAATAGCCTGCCTCCCGTTCCTTTTCGAAGATGATACCAAAATCATCGGAAGGAGAGTTTATTGGATATCGCATATTTGTGACCTCCCATCCGCCACCATCTTCGATTGGAGCTGCACGAAAAATATCTAATCCGCCCATGCCGGGGTGACCATCGGAAGCAAAATACAGCGTACCATCGGGATGAATGTAAGGAAACATCTCGTTCATGGGCGTATTAATTTCGGGACCAAGGTTTACGGGTTCGCCCCAGCTATCGCTTGGAGAAGTGCGGGTAACTTTCCAAATATCGTTTCCACCAAACCCACCGGGTATGTTGCTAACGAAGTACAGTGTAAGCTCATCTTCGGAAATTGATGGATGAGCAACAACCATACTATCGGCTGCAATGGGGACAGGTTCGGGCGATAGCCAACCCTGCTCACGGCGTTCGCTAATGTATATTTCACATCCAAGCTTGTTTCGCTTGCTGGTTCGGCATCGGGTAAAGTAAAGCTTGTTATAGTCGGAGGTAAGCGATGGTGTACCCTCATCGTCGGGAGTGTTTATGCTTTCGTCAATTGGGCGAGGTTTGCTCCAGTTGCCTTGCCTATCGCGCTGCGAAATGAAGATGTCGGTAAATTTTTCGCCAGTACCAGCATGATTCTTCGAACCAGTTGCATCTTCGCGAGAAGTGGTAAAGAAAAGCATGGTATAATCGTCGGATGCAAAAGTAGGGCTAAAGTCGCTTTGCCTACTGTTAATTGCTCTCAGGTTAACAATTTCGTAACCTGCTGGAGATTCCATCCATTTTTTGGCAAGTTCGCACGATTCGATCCCAACCTCGGAAAGGGGATCGTTTGGTACAAGCTCATTGTATTTTTGATATTGCTCAATTGCCTCATCATACTTTTCGGCCATTTTTAGCATTTCGGCGTAGTAAAAAAATACTTTTGGATCGGGAGCATCGCGCATAATGGCTTTTGCATACCAAATTTCGGCTTGCCTTGCATCACCCATCAACCTATAACACTCGGCAATTCGTTGCAGATAAAGGCCCATCTCCTCTTTTTCAACCTTATCCAAATCGCGACGGTACAGCTCAACTGCCTCAAAATACCCACCTGCTTCGTAAAATGCGTTGGCGCGTTTTAATCGAGCAGTTTGCGATATACCATCAAAACATATGCTTATTAGCGCTACTGCAAATACTACCTTGGCTATCAGTTTCATGCGTAAAAATTTTATTTTCAAAGGTCACTCGATATATCTATGTAAATCTTTGTATTAGTATAGTCACAAAGAAATAATATTTCTGAATTTAATACTTAAACCCACATTGGCTTTGTACGTTAATCTAGGTATTTTATTGTATGCTCACAATGCCAATTCCCCTAAACCATGTAAAAGTAAACATAATTTCTAAAACTATCTATTTAAGCAAACGAAAATGAGCAGTTGACAACACCAACTACTCATTTTTCGATACTTAACAAACAAAACCATGCTTTTTATCTCATGAATAAAAGCTCGCGATATTTTGGCAATGGCCACATTTGGTTGTCTACAATTAGCTCGAGCTTATCAATGTGGTACCTTATCTCCTCGATAAAAGGCTTTATCTCGTTGGAATAGCTCTGTGCTTTAGTTGAAATAT
Organism: uncultured Rikenellaceae bacterium; assembly: GCA_964527985.1. GTDB lineage: Bacteria > Bacteroidota > Bacteroidia > Bacteroidales > Tenuifilaceae > Perlabentimonas. The sequence goes on from CAZGQZ010000140.1 coordinate 3,804, forward strand.
CGGCAATTACGTTGATTTCCTTCCGCTTATCAACCATCTCCTTAACCTTTTCGCGAACTTCTCGCAAATGCTCGGCAATTTTTCGTATGGTTTGAATTTGGGGATTAGCAAGCGGCTCAAACTCATCGCTATCGGGAAAAAGTTCCTTTATTCCTTTAACATTTTGTATTAGTACATTTTGGTAGGCAATAACCGTTGGCACAATGTGGTTTATTGCCAAATCGGCCAACACACGAGATTCTATCTGTACTTTCTTAACAAATATTTCATTCCTAATTTCGAAACGCGCATGCAGCTCGCGCTCGCTAAGCACACCATTACCAACCATCAGTTGCAACGATTCGGGCAGCAGAAAGGTTTTAAAGGCCATTGGAGCATTTGGGATATTGGGCAGTTTGCGTTTTTCTGCCTCATCAACCCACTCTTGGCTATAGCCATTACCTTCAAATCGAATTCGTTTTGACGCAACAATTACCTTACGAATACACTGAAAAATGGCCTCATCCTTTTTCACGCCTGATGCTATTAGCGCATCCACATCTGCCCTAAACTCATTTAGTTGACTTGCAAGTGCAGTATTCAAAACAATCATTGGCGAGGCACAGCTGGCCGATGAGCCAACGGCTCTAAACTCAAAACGATTTCCTGTAAAGGCAAAGGGCGAGGTTCGGTTACGATCGGTATTATCAAGAAGTATTTCTGGAATTTTCCCAATGATATCGAGCTTCAGCTCGGTTTTCTCATCGGGGGTCATCTTCTTATCGTGAACCTTCTCCTCAAGCTCATCGAGAACTCGGCTTAGGGTTTTGCCTATAAAAACGGACATGATTGCTGGTGGCGCCTCATTTGCGCCTAGCCTATGCGTATTTGGTTCGCTTGCAATGCTTCCTATTAGCAATGCTGCGTGGTCGTGAACTGCTTTAATTGAGTTAACCAGAAAAGTAAGAAACTGAAGGTTATTTTTGGGCGTTCCACCTGGCGAAAGCAAATTAACCCCTGTATTTGTTAGCAACGACCAGTTACAATGCTTTCCCGAACCGTTAACCCCTTTAAATGGTTTCTCGTGAAAGAGTACTCTAAAGCCATGATTTCGAGCAACCCTATCCATTACCGACATTAACAGCTGGTTATGATCGACAGCCAAGTTGGCCTCCTCGAAAATTGGGGCACACTCAAACTGATTTGGCGCAACCTCGTTATGTCGAGTCTTTATTGGAATACCTAACTTGAAACACTCATATTCAAGATTGCGCATAAAGCTGCTTACCCGTTGAGGGATTGCACCAAAGTAATGATCCTCGAGTTGCTGATCTTTTGCCGCCGCATGCCCCATGAGCGTCCGGCCAGTTAAAGCCAAATCGGGACGCGCATTAAATAGCGCATCGTCAACCAAAAAATACTCTTGCTCCCAACCCAAAGTAGCCTGCACCTTTTTAACCTCCTTATCAAAGTATGCACAAACTGCCGATGCCGCTTTATCTAGCGCATTAAGCGACTTAAGGTGAGGTGTTTTAAAATCGAGTGCCTCACCAGTGTACGATACGAAAATTGTAGGAATGCAAAGCGTTTGCTCCAGTATAAATGCAGGAGACGATGGATCCCAGGCGCTGTATCCTCTTGCCTCAAAAGTATTACGTATTCCTCCACTTGGGAAACTCGATGCATCGGGCTCTTGCTGAACAAGTAAATCGCCGCTAAAGCTCTCAATTGCTTCACCTGCCTCACCAAACGAAAAAAAAGCATCGTGCTTTTCAGCCGTTGAACCGTTTAAGGGATGAAACCAGTGAGTATAATGCGTTGCTCCTCGCTCCATTGCCCATGCTTTCATCCCTGTTGCAACCTGGGCCGCAACTTTTCTGTCAATTCGTCTACCTTCGTCAATTGCGCTAACCACGCTTGCATAGGCTTCGTTCGATAGGTAACGTTGCATTTTGTTTCTATCAAAAACGTTGACACCAAATATATCGGATACTCGTTTACCCGAAATTTCAAACGAAGGAACTGATCGCCGGAGTGCTTCCTCAACAGCTCGAAAACGTAAATGTGGCATAGTATTGTTTTTGGGGGTATTGTTTTGCAAATATATATATTTTTACAATACCCCCCCATTTTTTGTCTTTGTGAAAATATTTTTAACCTTTTCTGAAATCTCACCCCCATATATTTAACCATATCGTACCATATAAAACACATTCGGTAAAGACTAATTCGTTTGCTGTAATTTTCCCAAACCAAAAAGAATCATCGAATGAATTGCGCATATTTTTAAGTACTTTTGCAGCATACAACAAAACCTTACGTTGGTTAAAGTGTTACTATTCTAGTGTTAACAGTAAGAACATAATAATGCAGATAAAAAGTAAAGTACTTCTAATGATCCTCGACGGATGGGGAATAGGCAAAGGCGACAAAAGCGATGTAATATCATCGGTTAAGCCAAAAAACATGACCGCACTTCAGCAACAATACCCAAGCGCACAGCTGCTAACTAGTGGTGAAAAGGTGGGACTACCTGAAGGCCAAATGGGAAACTCCGAAGTTGGTCACTTAAACATTGGAGCGGGTAGAGTTGTATACCAGGATCTTGTTCGCATTAACAAGGAGATAAAAGAGGGTAAAATTGCCAGCAATCCAACCCTAACAGATGCATTTAAATACGCAAAAAGTAATAACGTATCAGTTCATTTTATTGGACTAGTTTCCGATGGGGGCGTTCACTCAATGGATACCCATCTGTATAAACTTTGCGACTTAACCAAAGAGTATGGGCTTGATAAAGTATTCATTCACGCCCTAACCGATGGCCGCGACACTGATCCGCAAAGTGGATTGGGCTTTATTCGCAATTTGGAAAAACACCTCCAAACCAGCAATGGAACCATCGCTTCGCTGGTTGGCCGCTACTACACTATGGATCGCGATAAGCGTTGGGAGCGTATTAAGGTTGGATACGACCTTATGGTTAAGGGCGAAGGTGAACCTACAAAAAGCATAGTTAATGCCGTTGAGAAATCATACGCCCAAGGCGTTACCGATGAGTTTATAAAACCTATCGTAAGGGTTGATGCCAGCGGAAACCCTGTTGGAAAAATTAAAGAAGGCGATGTGGTGATATGCTTTAATTTCCGTACCGATAGGCTAAGGGAAATAACAATTGCACTTACCCAAACTAATATGCCCGATTACGGTATGCAAACCATACCGTTACACTACGTAACCATGACCAACT
>CAZGQZ010000141.1:0-7031 GCA_964527985.1 uncultured Rikenellaceae bacterium
TTAGCTAGCACTGCCACTTCTCGCCCATACATATCGTAAACATTTAGGGTTACCCTTTGGTTTGTAGTTAGCACAAACCTAAAATTAGTCTCACTTTTAAAGGGATTAGGGTAGTTTACCAAACTGAATTTTCCTTGTTTAACATCATCAGCAATTTCACCAATGCCAACTTCTGGGTTAAACTCATCGCTACCACCTGCCTGCCAGTAGCGAGCAGCAAACTCCTGAAAGTACTCGTTTGCAACCCTAGGATTATGAATAATGAGAATATTCTCATCGTTGTTAAAGTTTGCATTTGCCGACCAGTTATGCGATCCGGTAATAACCTTCGAATTTTGGCTTGTTGCTTCCCCATCAATTATTGCATACTTATGATGAAGCAAACCAAAATCGGCCTGTGAAAAGTGATGCACATCGGCCCAAGTGCTTAGGTAATCGAACTGCGCTCCCGTTCCTGTTATAACCCCAATTGATCCTCTTACTTCAACTCCCTCGCTAAACCTATCGTGCATTGCTGCCGAAATGGTACTACGGGTAATAAGGTTTAGGGTTAAATCGATATTGGACTGAGCAGAATTTAACGCCCTAATTATCTTTGTTTCGGTGTTAGCCTGGGGGCTAAAGTATGCCTCAACTTTGGTATTATCGTCGCCAATCCAAAAAACCGTTGGATTTACCACCGATTTGTAAGGGCCAAAGTTCGCCATTGAAGAATTAAAAGCGCCTGACTCGCCTCCCCACATCTGGTTAAACTCGAGCCAATATGCACGTGCAAGGGCAACATCTTGTACAACAACCATATTCTGATACTGATCGTAAGTTCCCTCATCAGTCGCATTCCACGAGCTGGTAATAATACATGTTTTCGAAGGATCGGCATGGTATGCATCGAAAACCGCAAATTTATTGTGCATTTGCTCAACCCCAATGCTCTGTACCGCTTTAACCCCAGCGCTTGCTAGGTAAGTAATTATAGCGTTAGTCTCTCCTGTATGACCAGTTGCAATAACCCTAACATCGACCCCTCGGTTGTGCGCGGCAATAATTTCATCGGCAACAGCACTACCAACATCGCCACTAATGCTATAAAACGCAAACTCGGCAGTTTCCTCAGCTTGCTGTATGTACTCGATTAACTTCTGCGAAAAATCAACATTCTGATCGGCTTCGCGGTAGGTAGCCAAGCTGTGCACAACATCCTTATTGAAATAGGTTTGGATTTGCCCCGTTGTTCCGGCCGGCGATTTTGTGGAGGCAATGTATATTGCAGTAGTACTCGTATCGGTATCAACGGCTGAGCGCAGCTGAACTTTGTACGCAGTGGCTGGCGAAAGATTACCAATGGTGAGCGTATGGCTATTTTTAGGTTCTTCGTCAACCACCTGACCCATTTCAAGCGTTGATGTTGTTCCGTAGCGCACCTCCGAGTGCCCTGCCATTTCGGTTTCCCACTGAAAGGTAATTGAAGTTGAGGTTGCCGAAATTTCGTATGGAGGTATTGTGGTAATAATTGGGCCACTTAAATCGGCAATATCGATGGTGTACCTTGGCATTAGCTGATGTGTAGTTTGGTACCTGCCGGCTATACCAGTAACCGCAGCAATTCCGTTCGGAATAATGGTTCCATTAATATCGGTATAGCTATCAATACGCACCTCGCCTTCGCCAGAGGGATCGGTAACCGTATAGTTATTTCCACCTGAAAACTGTCCTGAAGCTGTAAATTCCATATCGCTAATCCGTACCAACCACGCCTCGTAACCACCAGAGTTAAGGTCGGCTAGCGTAATATCCACAGGCTCAATCTCACGGTTCGATTCGTGATACACCTCATAGCTCTCATCGTTAATTAGCTGCAACAGATTATTGAAGCTGCCAAGTTCGCCTGTAACCACAAGCGAATCGCCAACAATGGCATCGAGAAGCCATGCCTCGCGCATTATGGCATGGTTATACCATGCAATGGCACCCGTTTCATCCTGAAAGTAAACTGGCCCCCGAAACTGGCTGGCAGCGGTAATCCACCCCGTAACAGTAACAACCGAACCCTGAGGTAAGCTACGAGCAATGTCAATTGGTATTGGTTCGCTGGTATCGAGCCTATCGGCAGTAAGGTTTAATACGTACTGCGGATTATTAGGATCGTTTGAATTAATTGTGAGCACACCATTTTTAACTCCGGGAATATCCGATGAAAAGGTAAGCGTAAAACTCTGCGCTTGCAGGCTGGTAAGGGTTACCTCCAAGCTACTATTTACGCTAAACTCCTATCCTTCTAATGTGTACGATGAAATAATCAAATCCTGCTCACCTATATTACGCAAAGTTAGGGTTGCCGTTGCTTGGCCTGTATTCATGCCAAAATCGAAAGTGCTTTCATTGCCATATTCCAATTCGTTTACCTGTAGGGCAAGGGTTGGATCTTCAATGGTTTCAACATAGTCGATAATTTGTACATCATCAATGTTAATTCTATCTCCAGAGGTTTTCTCAAACTTCAACCTAATGTTACCTGAAACAGGCTGACTAAAAGTGTATTGTGTGAGTGCAGCACCTAGCGTAATGGCATCGCCAAAGGGAGTCCAGTTGGCTCCTCCATTAGTTGAGTAGCTTACAAGAACGGCACCACCTGTATTAGTTCCATAATTTGCTGCATAAAAAGATAACTCTAACATTCCGTTCGGGTAATCGAAATTCATCTCAAGGTACCCGCTATTCCGAATTCGCACTGATTTTGCACCATTCTTTTTATCGTTAGCCAATGTGCCAATTAAGGCATCATCAAAGGCCCATTCCCCGGTTTCTAAAATATCGTAGCCAAAAGCATAAGCACTTTTGTCACCAAGTTCAAAATCCTCAAACAGCTGCGCATTAGCTATAAATGGAGCAACACCTAGGGTAATTGCAAATAGCAGGCGGATTAAATATTTCATCATCATTCAAATTTATACGTGAGCGAAAACAAGCAGCTCTTTAATTTTTTTCAAAGAGCGAAAGTTTCAAAAGTAGCAAAAGTTTTTAAACTCGTGACCTAAGCTACACAATTCACTATTCATAGTTAATTGGCAAAACGCTTAACCCTTAGTTAACATTACCCACTTAAAATTAATAATTGCATAAAGTACAATTAACCCCTTTCGGTTTTAAGGCGTATAGTTTTGCCATCAGAAAATTCACTCATTCAAAATAAACCAAAATGAAAACAATGAAAACAAATTACACAAAAATTGCATTTGCAATGATGCTCGGTTTAGCAATGGCATTTACTTCATGCGATAAGGATGATCCAGATCCAGATCCAATTGAAACAGGAAATGTTATTGTTTCAGAGAACATTACTGAAAACACTACATGGACAAGCGATAAAGTATATCAACTGGCAGGCAGAATTGCAGTTGAAGAAGGTGCAACTCTGACCATTGAAGCAGGTACCATAATTAAAGGCGAAGCAGGCACTGGCCCCAACGCAACTGCTCTGCTTATTGCTCAAGGAGCCATGCTTATGGCAGAGGGAACTGCTGACGCACCCATTATTTTCACCTCAATTGCCGATGAAATTACTCCCGAGCAAGTTGCTACTGGAGACTTTACAAGCCCAAACCTTGACCTTACTGCCAATGGTTACTGGGGTGGCGTTTTGATTATGGGGAAAGCCCCTATTTCGGTAGCAGAAGGAACAACTGCTCAAATTGAAGGTATCCCTGTTACCGATAGCAATGGCCGATATGGTGGCGATGATCCTGAGGACAACTCTGGAGTTTTAAAATATATTTCGATACGCCATGGCGGAAGTAACATTGGCGATGGTAACGAAATTAACGGCTTAACCCTTGGTGGCGTTGGATCGGGAACCATTATTGAAAACATTGAAATTGTTGCCAATCAGGATGATGGCATTGAATGGTTTGGCGGAACTGTTGATGTGAAAAATGCAGTTGTTATATACGCTGGCGATGATGGAATGGACGCTGATCAGGGATGGAACGGAACCTGTGAGCATTTCGTTGTTGTAGCTTCTGACGATCACCTTTTTGAACTTGACGGTATTGAAGGTGACAAGAATGATCCTGCCGTGATTGCTGAATTTGGTGCTTATACTTTTAAAGACGGATACGTAATTGCTAACACCGATGCGGTAACCTCCAGCGATCTTATCAATCTTGACCCTGAAACTTTTGTTCATTTCGATAACGTATTCTTCACTGCAATTGCCGATGGTCAGCAAATTACTTTGAAGGGAGATGCAACTCTACCTGATGATTTTTTAGAAGGCGTAGAAACCTCCTTTACCAATGTAGTATTAAATGTTGATGATGTTGCAGCATACATTGATGGTACTGCAACCGGAATTACAGCAGGAACAGCCCCTGCAAATCCATCTGCAATTGACCTGTCGGCATTCAGCTGGACATGGGCACATCAGGCTGGTTTAATTGTAGCATGGTAAAGCAAATAAGAACCTAAAAAACAAACTTAACAACAAAGACCTGTATAGTTCGAGCTATACAGGTCGGTTGTATTTTATAAATAAACTCACAGCAAACGGAAATAATGATGAAGCGCATACTATTTACATGGGCAACTTTAATTCTTACAACCTTTGCCTACGCTCAGGAAAAAGGGACCATCAGAGGAACGGTTTACGATGGAAATACTGGAGAAACGCTAGTTGGGGTTACCGTTGTAATACAAAACACCTACATAGGCACAGCAACTGACCTTGACGGAAAATTCTCTCTCGATTTAGAGTCGGGAACTTACAGTTTACAACTTTCTTTTATCTCCTACCAACCTCTTGTTATTGAGAACATCGTAATTAAGCCTGGTAGCGTAACCGTTTTAAACGACCTTCAGCTAAGGGAAAGTTCGGTTGAACTTGAGGATGTTGTGGTTACGGCCAGTGCAATCAGAAATACTGAAGCATCGCTACAGACAATTAAAAGAAAGTCGGCGGTGATGCTTGATGGCATTTCATCAGCAAAAATTGAGCTGATAGGCGACGGAAATGCTGCGGAAGCAGCAAAACGTGTTACCGGAGTAACCGTAGAAGACGGGAAGTATGTGTACGTTCGCGGATTGGGAGATCGATACTCGAAAACCACACTTAATGGCATGGATATTCCCGGATTGGATCCCGACCGCAATAGTTTGCAAATGGATATTTTCCCGACCAACATCATTGATAACATGATGGTGAGTAAAAATTTTACTGCCGATTTACCTGCCGATTTTACTGGTGGTTTAATGAACATAACCACCAAAGATTTTCCCGATCAAAAAATATTTAGCGTATCGGTAGGTATGGAGTATAACCCTAACATGCATTTTAATCCAGATTTTCTAACTTATGATGGTGGCAACACTGACTTTCTTGGATTTGACGATGGAACAAGAGCCTTGCCTGACTTTATCCCTAGAGAAAACCAGCTGCTTCCTACTCCCTCCAATGGCTCTGCGATAAATGATTTTGTAAATCAGTTTTCTCCAGTCCTCGGCGCTAAAACCAAATCTATGTTTGCCGATTATAGTATGGGAATATCGTTGGGAAACCAATTTAACATAGGCTCCGATAAGGAAAAAAACTCTAAACTGGGTTATATTTTCTCTTTCTCATATAAATCAAGTTCTGATTTTGATGGCAACGTGCTTTACGGTGATTACAAGATGAACTCAAGCAGTTCCAACTACGATATGATTTACTCAACGATACAGGAAGGCGCTGTTGGGCAAAGAAACATTCTGGTTGGTACATTAGGTGGGGTGGCCTATAAGAATAATTATAATAAAATTCGCCTTACAGCAATGCATTTACAAAGCGGAAGCAGTAGTGCTGGTCAATTTTCAATAGATAACAATGGTTTAGCTGCTGGGCAGTCGGGCTATATTGCTACCTCTGACCAGCTACAATACAATCAACGGTCGCTTACCAATTTACTGTTACAAAGCACACATGTTTTTGATGAAAAAGGTTGGGAAATCGATTGGCGCATCTCGCCAACCTTTTCTACTTCAGATGACCCGGATATACGCAAAACGGCATTCACACAGGAATCAAATGGAGATTTTGTTTTTAATGCCGGAGCTGCTGGGTATCCATCCAGAATTTGGCGTGAGCTCAATGAAATTAATAGCTCCTCAAAAATTGATCTAATAAAGAACTATAAAATCAGGACTAAAAATGCAGTACTCAAATTCGGGGTTACTCACAATTACAAAAACCGTGATTATGAGATTATTAAAATGGGATATCAGTTTACACAGATGTCCATTATATATCCCGAGGCCGATGCATCGCAATTATTAAAACCCGATAACATATACAATGGAACCAACGGATATATTTATATGATACCCGAAAGTAGCCCCTCGAATGCATACAAATCAAACGTTCACAATACGGCTGCGTATGTTTCCAATGAGTTTTATCCTTTCTCCAAACTAAAAACCATTGTCGGATTAAGAGTAGAAAACTACGTAATGCGACATACCGGACAAGATCAGAATGGCTCAAGAAAACTTGATAATGAAAAAGTACTGGAGTCAACCGATTTTTTCCCCAGCATAAATTTCATATTTGAGACTTCCGAAAAACAAAACCTGCGAGCATCCTATTCCCGAACAGTGGCTCGTCCATCGTTTAAGGAACTCTCATTTGCTCAAATTATTGACCCCCTCAGTAATACAATTTTCAACGGAGGATTGTATGCAGTGGATGAATGGGATGGCAACCTAAGGGAAACCTACATTAATAATGTTGACTTAAGATGGGAGATATTTTGGGACAGGGGCCAAAATGTTTCAGCCAGTGTTTTTTATAAAGAATTTGATGCCCCAATCGAATTGGTTCGTCTTACATCGGGCGTTACAAGTACAGAGTATCAGGCCCGGAATGTTGGCAATGGTTCGTTATACGGAGTGGAATTTGAATTCAGCAAAAGTTTAGATATGCTATCATCAACTCTAAAATATTTCAACATAAACGGAAATATAACGCTTACAAAATCGGAAATTGAAATGACTGAGTCGGAGTT
>CAZGQZ010000142.1:0-1647 GCA_964527985.1 uncultured Rikenellaceae bacterium
CGTGCCCGAAATCTCGATGCCGATCCAATAAAAGTAAACGATAAGAATGGAAACCCAATAATGATTGGGATGGTTTTGGTTTGGCGACTTTTCGATACCTATAAAGCCTCTTTTCATGTTGATAATGCCTCTATGGTGGCCAGCGCAGCCAATGCAACGGCAGTTGCAAAGCTTAACGAGAAGATGATGGCCTACCAGAATTTTGTAAAAATTCAGTGCGATGCTGCATTACGCTACATTGCAGGAATGTTTGCTTACGATATTAATGAGGCCGATAGTCCAAATGAGCTAACGCTTCGCTCAAGTGGCGATGAGATAAATAAGATACTTGAAGAGCAAATAAATGAGCGTTTGGCTATAGCCGGAATTGAAGTAATTGAAGCAAGAATTAACTACCTGGCTTATGCTCCTGAAATTGCTGCTGTTATGCTTCGCCGTCAACAGGCGGATGCAATTATTGCTGCTCGCGAAAAAATTGTTGAAGGAGCAGTGGGCATGGTTAAGCTTGCATTAAATAAACTTGCCGAAGGACAAGCCATTGAGTTTGACGATGAGAAAAAGGCAGCCATGGTTAGCAATTTAATGGTTGTGCTTTGCTCCGATGAATCGGCTACGCCTATAGTAAATGCCGGAACGTTGCACCAATAAGTTATTATGGCAAAAAAGAAATCGTTTGTATTGCGTATTGATCCTGAAAAGCTGGAGGCTTTGGAGAAATGGTCGGCTGATGAGTTCCGTAGCATTAACGGACAAATTGAGTGGATTATCGACCAAGCTCTTCGTAAGGCCGGACGGAATAAAAAGAGTAGTAACAATAATAATCATTAGTTAGATGGCTATAGTTCAATCAAAACAACCCTGCCCTAAGTGCGGAGGAAAAGACTTCGATCTTGGCGAAGTTCACATTGCCGGTAGTATGCTTACGCGTATCTTTAACATCCAGAATAGAAAGTTTAGCTCGTTTACCTGCTTAAGGTGCAAGTATACCGAGTTCTACCAAGTGCCTGCGCGCAAAGCGCTTAATGTTCTCGATTTTTTCGTTGGATAAATCATTGTGCTATGAAAAGATTAGTAACCCTTTCCTTTATCCTAGTAATAGGATTTGTAAGTATCTGTTTTGCTACAGTTGATAATCCGCAGCAATTTCACTCGGCTGAAGTTGCCGTTTTTAACGGCAGCGATTCACTTTACGGTACTTTACTAACCCCGCACAAAGTTGAAAGTCCAGCTGTAGTTCTAATTATTGCTGGTTCTGGTGCAACCAATAGGGATGGCAACCAATTTGGCATGACCAATAATAGCCTTAGGTTTTTGGCAGAGGGACTTGCTTTACAAGGAATTGCTTCGGTTCGTTACGATAAGCGCTGTATAGGGAAAAGCAAGTGTAGCCAAACCGAAAGCAACCTTGTTTTCGATGATTTTATTAATGATGCATCGGTATGGCTTCGTGAGCTTAAGCAAAGCGAAAATTTCTCAAAAGTATATGTTGCAGGCCATAGTGAGGGGTCGCTTATTGGCATGGTTGCCGCTCAAAGGGTTGGTGTTGATGGATATATTTCCATTGCAGGAAGCGGAAAAAGAATCGATAAGGTTATACTTGAGCAGCTCAGTATCTATCCCGAAGCGATGTATAACGTATCAAAAGCA
>CAZGQZ010000142.1:1747-7027 GCA_964527985.1 uncultured Rikenellaceae bacterium
AGTGATTTCATATTAACTCACTAAAAGAATATTTACTATTGATTCAACAGGTTGGCCAAAGTGCATGCAACAACGCCAGCTGTTTCGGTTCGTAAACGCGAAGGACCTAAGCCAACTGTTGAAAAACCATTTTGCCTGGCTAAATCAACTTCTTGGGGTGAGAAATCGCCTTCTGGTCCTATAAGAAAAAGTGTGCTTGTGCTTTCTTTAATAACGTTTTTAGCATGAGGTTCGTTATAGTCTCCACAGTAGGCAATTAGCTTTTGTTCCTCGGTGTTGCTGCTTGCTATTGTTTTGAAAGGTGTTAACGGGTTTAGCTTAGGAAGGTATGCCTTAACCGATTGTTTCATAGCTGCAATTACAACTCTCTCAAGCCTTTCAGGGTTAACGTTTTTTCTTTCCGAGTGGTCGCATAGTATTGGTGTAATCTCATCAATACCAATTTCAGTAGCTTTTTCGAGAAACCACTCAAACCTATCGATGTTTTTGGTTGGAGCAATTGCAATGTGAAGGCGAAAATTTCGTTTGGCAAATTCGCGTTTTGTGTCAATTATCTGAACTTCGCAGCGTTTTGGGTGCGGATTAACAATTTGGCAGGAGTGCAGTGTTCCTTTTCCGTCAACCAGCTGAAGGGTTTCTCCTGTGGTCATTCTTAGCACCCTTATACAATGCTTCGATTCGTCTTCAGGCAAAGTAACCAAAGGGCTTGAAATATCGGGAATATAGAAAATTTGCATATATATTTGCGTTTTTACAAAAGTAGGAATAATAGCTTTACAATGAAAAGAATTGGCATAGTTAGCGATACGCACGGATTTTGGAGCGATGAGCTAAACGAGTTTTTTGTTGACTGCAATGAAATATGGCATGCTGGTGACATAGGAAATATTGAAACTGCGCTAGCAATTAGCGAGTTTAAACCGCTAAAAGCTGTTTATGGAAATATCGATGACCAAAAGGTTCGATTGGAGTATCCTGAAATTTTGCGTTTTGTTTGCGAAGATGTTGACGTATTGATGACCCATATTGGTGGATACCCAAACAGATACGATAGAATTGTTTATAAACTCATTTCGGAGAATCCACCGAATCTTTTTATCTGCGGGCACTCGCACATCCTTAAGGTAATATACGATAAGAAATTCGATTTACTGCACATTAACCCTGGAGCTGCTGGCAGAACTGGATTTCATAATGTTCGAACTGCTGTACGCTTAACCATTGATGGGAAAAATATGAAAGACCTAGAGATACTCGAAATACCAAGGTAATAATCCGTTAAGGATTATTATCCTCAGTATTTGTGTTGTCGCTATCGGTGTTTGTTTCACCATCTATGCTTTCATTTGTTTCTTCGTTCTGTTCTGTTTCGGTTTCTGTTTCGGTTTCGGTTGTTTCTTCGTTATTATCAATTTCGTTGTTTTCGGTACTGTCGTTATTTTCCGTGTCGTTTACTGCTGAATCATCTTCGTTAATTTTATCTTCACTAGTTTCAGTATTGGTTTTTCCGGTTAGCTCGTTATATCGTTCGCGAGCACGTTGCAGCTCGCGTTTTGTGCCAACAACAAAGTTAAACGGAATTTGTCCGGCTTTAACTTTAACCCTTCGCTCGCGAGCGCGCATATCGTTAATAGGCTCCGTAAATAGTGAGTTATGCGACGATACCTGCATTGAACCTCGGGCATAGTTAAATACGTAGTACTTATCGGGCTCAAGTTCGAGGTATATAATCATCCAATCGCCAGTGTTGCGCTTGTAAATCTCAATAAAGCCATTTACCTTTTTATTTATTTGGATATTTCCAATGGTTCCAATTCCCAGCCTTCCGTTGGATACAAAAGATTTATTTATCGGATCCCAACGCATTTTTAGCTCGGAGAACGATATTGTACTCTCCATGTTAGCCGGAATTTGGGTCATTGCGCCAAACAGTCGAATTTGGTTGACAGCTGTTTGTGCTTCGCCAGGTTCAAGCCTCTCGTAAAGATGTTTTGCGTAAATTTTTCGATTAAGATCAACATTTTGCAGCCCCGATTTAAGGTTAATATCGTTGGCCATAGCCTCTAACGAGAGCGGATTAAAGTGAAATTTCAGCGACATAACCACGTCCATATTCAGAACGCTATCGTTTAGGTTATGCGTTAGTGTACCCGTAGTAAAATGGTTTATCTGACCAAGATTTATTGGCAGGTTTACTTTTCCTTCGCTGAAAAGCATGCAAAAATCGGTTGCTAGGCTAATAAGGTTACCCGTTGAGTCGGGGTTATTAATCTTTTCTTTCGATCCTAGCATAAACCTATTCCTTTTCTTATCGAAGTGAAGGAATCCATGAGCATCAACAAGCGTTTTATCGCTGTACTCTTTCCTATCGGTAAGTAAGCCAGGGTATAGGTGAATTGAGTCAACAGTAACAATGCTTCCTGATATTAGGTTAACCATATTCAGGTTCTGAGGCGTTTCGGCTACAGGTATAAATAAATTATCGGGTTCGAGTCTGGCAGTAAAGCTAACATTGCTCGATTTTAGTTGTGGGCACTTGTACAACGGTTGTGCTCCGCCTTTAAAAAGCCAATACTTTTCAATTGCCGATAGTTCAAACGAACCAACAAACCCAAAACGTGGGCTAAGCCTAAAGCTATCGGGTTGGGTTAGGTTTCCGCTGGCAAAAGTGTTGCCCAGCTCGTCAACCTTAATATCGCTTAGGAATACAGGTTGAATCGAGTCGTTCTCGTCAACGTAATCAATGGTACCCGATGCAAAATACTTTTTACGGCTGGGGATGGAAACATTGGCATCGTATATTGTGTGGAACCGATCGGTATAGTTTGCAGTAATTAGCGAGCTTTTTAGTGTAAGCATCCTTTTTTTGGCGTCAACCTCAACTTTTTCTTCGTTCGGGTTAACAATTACGTCAGCAACAATTATGTATCCAACCGAGTCGGCCTTAATATTTGGGTTAGCCAAATTGTATTTGGCAATGGGCGATACGAAGTAAAGCGAATCCTCTTCGCGATGGTACGAGTAGAAGATTGATCCCGAAGGGATTGTGTCCTTATCGGCCATTCCCGAAACGTAAAATTCTTCCATTTCAATGGCTGGTTGCTGAGATGGAGTAGCGATTGTTAGCTCGTTATCATCCATTGCCCAAGTAAACTTATCGAGATACGAGCGGTACATCATAGGAGGTAAGTCGGCAAGTAGGCTATTGTCAATTTTGCCAAACAATCCTTGGCGCGACTCAAAATCAACCCAAACCTTCATCTTATCAGCAGTTAGTGCAAGCTGATCGGTGTTTACAACATCAAATTCAACGCTTGTAGTATCGCTATGGAAGTCGATGGCGTTAAAGGCATACTCGTTCGATCGGAGTCGAGCCTTTTCCATATCCATCAGCCCGTCGCCAACCAATCCTAAAGGCTGAAGAATTAGGTTGCCTGTAAGTTGTGCCTGATTGTTGAATATTGAAAAAGGTTTTGTCCCTTTATATGCGTAAAGCTGTTCGCTAAAGGGGAACCATTTTACCAAATGCTCGCCACCTTTTACTTGAGGAAATTGAATGCCAGCGGTTTGCTGTTGCATTTCAAATCCTGTAGTAACGGCTCGCATTGAATCGGGGAAAAAGTACATATTATCGGATGAAACGGTAGCCGATATGTAGGTTAAATCGCCCATTCCTCTTAGGCCTTGGTTGCTTAGGTCGATACGTTGGAAAAACCTACCTCTGCCTTCATAAACGGCATACCCTTCAGCAGGCGATTCGCGCCTAAATCCAAGTGAGTTATCGGGGCGGAGAACAAGCGTATCTTCAATGGGGCCAAGAATATCGGCCGAGTGGAATACGCCAATAAAGTTCATGTCCTTAAACTCAAAGTTGTTTATGTTTTTAAAGGTGAATGGGTAAATTTCGAAGTAAAAGTTATCACGGTTGTAAACCCCGTTGTGAATGGTTTTATCGTCGTAGTATACGAACGATTCCTTGGTACTTTGAAAAATTGGGTAATCCTCGTTCATTTGGAGTCCCGATTTGTTGTCGGGTTTGTCAATCAGAATTTCACCGGTAATGTTTTCAAGCGTGCTCGAAACCTTGCTAAGTACTCGTTGCCCATAAAAGTCGAAATCATCGGTTTGGTAATCGATGTTAAGCGAGTCGATTGAGCTAAGCTCAAGGCTAAAGTTGGCATAATCGAAGTTGAAATCTTTTCCATAAAAGGTGAAGAGGCCTGCTCTAACAACTCCATCGAAGGCAAAGTTTCGGTCCTTTTTCAGAATTAGCTCTCGGCGGGCTGGGTAAAGGAAAACGTTTTGCGAGTCGCTTACCGATACGTTTTCAACCCCTTTAATGGCCATTTCGAGCGTATTAAGGTTTAGCGTTACGTTGGGCACACCCTCGGTAGTTGAGCTGAACTTAAGCACATCGTAGTCAATAAACTGTCCGCGTGCCCTTATAGCATCGTAAAGTTTTGGAAGTGCTTGAACTTCACCGGTTTCAAACTCGTAAAAAACGTATCCTTCCATTGCAAGGCGCATAACTTCAATACGAGTTTGCTCAACCGATTTTCGCATAAAGCGTGAGAATTCCTCTACGTTAAAGGTTTTTGATTGAATTCGTCGCGTAAAATTGGCTACGGCGAAAAGCGGGTGTTGCTCATCGCGCCCCATTAGCCTGTCAAACTCCTCTTCGTTGAAATAGTTGTTCGATTCGAAAAAGGCTCTACCAAGCGATGAGCCAATTGGCGCACCAAAGGTTAGCTCGTTGCTATCGATTTGCCAACGAATTTGGCCAAAGTTTATGGAGAAGTTATGGTACGAGCTAAGTATAGGGCTTTGGGTTGTAAGGAAATCCGTAGGCGAAACGGTTACCAACCGATCGCCATCATTATAGGTAAAACCGAGCCCGGTGTGAAATAGCGAGTCGCTCTCAATTTTGAACCTAACCCTAGCGTAGTTCGACATTACGGTTTGCCTGCGAAAGATGTAGGTTTTTGCCTCAACTCTAAGAAATTCTTTATTGTCGCGTTTAATTTCAATTATTGCTGGGTTTTCGCGAGTTCCGCTGCCAACAAATTGCGAACCCATCATGTAGTAACCACCATCAAAGTCAACTCCTTCGAAAAGGTTTTTAATCTTATGTCGTTGCGTGTAGGTGTAAAACTCGGGGTAAACAACGCTTTCGGGTTTCGATGCTCTTACTACCTTATCTTTTATCCGCCCTAAAGCAGGCTGGCTAAAGTAGTCGAGGTTGGTAAACATTACCGAGTCGGCTTCGTACTCGTTACGTGT
>CAZGQZ010000143.1:0-7023 GCA_964527985.1 uncultured Rikenellaceae bacterium
TTTATAGTGAAAAGGAAATAGTTACTGGTTGTCAGCAAGGAGATAGACGGTTTCAGGAAATACTTTATCGTCGGTACGCTCAAAAAATGTATGGCATATGCATGAGCTATGCGGGTAATCGAGACTTTGCCCAGGATATGCTGCAGGAATCATTCATAAAAGTATTTAGGGCAATTCATGCTTATAATAATACAGGTTCATTGGAGGGTTGGGTTCGGCGTGTGGTGGTTAATACTGCTATTGATTTGCTTAGGCAGCAAACTGGAATAAAAAAGCTGATTAATGAAAAACCCGATAATGAAGCAACAATTAGCGAAAACGAAGCAATTCCATCTATAGGCCTTGGCGAAGTGCTTCAGTTTATAAAGAGGTTGCCTGAGGGTGCACGTGTTATCTTTAACCTTTTTGCTGTAGAGGGTTATACGCATAAAGAGATTGCAAAACAGCTTAACATATCCATAGGAACATCAAAATCGCAATATAACAGAGCCAGAAATATGCTGAAAGAGTGGCTAGGCGATGTAAATAAATGGTAAGATGAGACTTGATAGCTGGTATAAGTCGTTGGTTGATAATAGCAACTTGGTTCCGCCCGAGCAGGTTTGGGATGGTATACAGGATGAGCTCGACATTGATATGGTGTGGGGGAGGATAGACCAATCCTTAGCTTATCAAGATAAGAAAAGGCGGGTTTTGCTATATGCCGCCGCAGCGGTAATTCTTTTGGCGGCAACAGTTGGGGGCACATTGTTTTACTTGCCTCTTAGCCAGAATGCTGAGGTTGATTTGATTGTTGAGCAGCAAGAGCAGCCCAACGCGTTGCCTGATCCATATTTACCGCAAGCTAGAACCAGCATTGAAAAACCTTTGACTTCGGTTACAACATCCTCTTCTCGTCAAAAAGTAAACCCATCTTCTTCTCCTCAAAAGGCTATTGATGATGCTAAATCAGAGGTAAAACAGCAAAGCAATTCCTTTGTGATTAACCATAAAATAAAGCCAGTTAGGGCTTTAGATTTTGCAGGTATAGTGCCTCTATCCGAAGACATTGAGCCAATTTTTTTCGCTCCAAACTCCGAAAAGAATATTAAGAGGAAAAAGAGTAAAACCAATTCAGTATACGCGGGTTTTACCGGACAGCTAGCTAATACATGGTTGCTTAGTAGTAAAACCTTTAGTGCTTTCCGAAGCAATGAGCTTACGGCAAACGATGCGTCGTTTGGGAAAAATTTAGGAGTTGTTGTGGGTGCCAATGTTTCACCTAGGTTAGGGTTTAAATCGGAATTTCATTGGATAAGCCAAAACAAACAAAGCTATAAAGAGTACATTAACGGAAAGTATGTTTCGAATAGCTTTGAACTCGATTATTATACCCTTGCTCTTCATGCTAAATACTTATTTAAAGAATCGCATCGCTCACATTACGTTTTATTCGGAGCATATTTCGCTACTTTGCAAAATGCTTCGCAAAGCATTGATGGAGTAAGGTCAGAAATTACAGATAATTACAAAAATTTCGACTACGGTTTACAGTTGGGCTATGAGTTTCCGATAAGTTTACCCTACGGCTTAACACTGTCGCCAGGTATTTTCGTAAAATATGGTTTGGCAAATGTTTTTTCGGGCAGCGAAACCATTCCCTCATACCTAAACCGAACTCAAAATGCTTCGTTTAACTTTTCGGTTAGCTTAACTCACAGCATTTTTTAATTGCCATTCCAACCATTTCCAATTCCTATTCGTCTTAGTAGCAAATATGTTTTTGTTGAACATTAATTTTACTACGATGAAAAAGATAAGCTTAATTTTGGTGATGTTATCCCTAATAGCTTTTTCTTTTGTTTCATGTGAGAAGGATAGCGACAAGGGAACTTTGAAACTTTCAATTACCGATGCACCTGTTGATATGGATGAGGTATCGGCAGTGTATATAACGATTACCGATATTCAATATCACTTAGGTGGTGGAGAAAATGATTTTGAGAGCTTTACCGATTTTCAGGGGCCTAAGCTTTTTAATATTCTTGATTTAACTAGAGGTGCAACCGAGCTATTGGGTAATCTTGAAATGGAGCCTGGCACTTATACACAGTTAAGGTTTATTCTCGATGCACCCGAATACGGAACTGGTACACCCCAAAATCCAGGTTGTTACATTGAGTTTAACAATGGTACATCAGAACCGCTGTTTGTACCAAGTGGTTCACAATCGGGGTTTAAAGGTGTTGGTGCTTTTAAAGTGCCAGCCAACGGTACTGTTGAGGTAACTGCCGATTTCGATATGCGGAAATCAGTTGTTCATGCAAGTACAATGGGCATGTATATCCTTAGGCCAACAGTTAGGCTTATTGTCAATCAGCAGGCTGGTAAAATTGTAGGCGGTGTAACCAATATCCCCGAAGGGAAAGATATTGTTATTTATGCTTACGAAGAGGGAACATACACATCGGCTGAAGCCGATGATCCATTGGAAGAAACTCCCCGTTTCCCTAATGCGATTAGTAGCGATATTGTAGATGAGGACGGAAACTATCACATCGATTTTCTTGCACCAAAAACATACGATTTAATTGTTGCCTCAATGGTAAACGGTGATTTTGAGGAAGTGTTAGGCATTGTTGAGGGTGTTATTGTTGAAAGTAGAACGACTACCACCCAAAGCATTGATATAAGTAGTTTGTAAGGATTTGTTTTTCGGTTTAGGTTAATCTAGTAGTTTGTAGTGAAAAGGCCAACTCTATTTGGGTTGGCTTTTTCTTTTTTTTATGGATTGGAACTATGCGCAAATATTATCGGTGCAGTTTATGCTTAATCTTTTCTATACTGATGAAAGAATTGCATTTATAGCATCAATCTCTTCCCTAGCAAATGTTAGGTTTTGAATTGCTGCGAGATTATCATGCAGTTGAGCCACCGAACTTGCACCAACCAGAACCGACGTAACCCTTTTATCCTTAAGCAACCAAGCAATGGCCATTTGGGCAAGCGACTGTTTACGCGTTTTTGCCAATTCGTTTAGTTTGGTAATTCTATTTAATACATCTGCTGTTACCTGATTCTTGTTTAGAAACCCATGCGGTTTTGCTGCCCTCGAATCGTTGGGTATTCCCTTTAAATATCGGTCGCTTAGTAACCCCTGCGCTAAAGGGGAAAATGCAATACAACCAATTCCTTCGTCTTCAAGCACATCAAGTAAGCCATCCTCAACCCACCTGTCAAGCATTGAGTATCTTGGTTGATGAATTAGGCATGGCGTTCCCATTTGCCTCAAAATTTCCGATGCTTTTTTGGTTGCATCGGTTGGGTAGTTCGAAATACCAGCGTATAGGGCTTTACCTTGTTTTACAGCAAAATCGAGCGCCCCCATTGTTTCCTCCAAAGGGGTTTCAGGATCGTATCGATGTGAGTAGAATATGTCAACGTAATCTATGCCCAGCCTTTTAAGGCTTTGGTTAAGGCTAGCAATTAAGTACTTTCTTGAGCCCCATTCGCCGTATGGCCCATCCCACATCAAATAGCCCGCTTTTGTCGAAATTATTAGCTCGTCGCGATGGTTTGCCAAGTCTTGCTTGAGTATCTGCCCAAAGTTGCTTTCAGCCGAGCCTGGTGGTGGCCCATAATTGTTGGCCAAATCGAAGTGGGTAATGCCTGAATTAAAGGCTGCTACAACGATATCGCGATAATTCTCAAATTTATCGACCCCTCCGAAATTGTGCCATAAGCCCAGAGAGATAGCGGGTAGCTTTAAGCCGCTTTTGCCACACCGATTGTAAATCATGTTTTGGTAACGATTTTTTGATGAGGATTCCATTTTCAGCATTTTTCAGGGAGACCTTAGTTGTACAAATGCAAAATAACAAAAAAAGGCCAACCCAAAAACGGATCGACCTTTATTTGTGGAGGTAAGGGGAGTCGAACCCCTGACCTCTTGACTGCCAGTCAAGCACTCTAGCCAACTGAGCTATACCCCCATCTAGTTTAAGAACAATTTTTCACTAACCTTTGGCGTTATAAAACTAGGTTCTCGAAAAAAGCATGGCAAAAATACATAAAAAAAATTCAATACTCCAAAAATTCAATTTTTTAAAAAACATTTAAAGCATTTATACCGTAAAAATATTTGATTGATATTGATTTTTTTTGTTGCTTTGCCAACGCAAGTTAATGAAGTGTATTGAATTGAAAAATTTATTAGTAACTTTAAGGGCTCAAATAAAATAGATATGGAACTTAAAAAGAATCCGAAAGTTGATCTGGAAAAGAAGAAACTTCTCTTCACAGAAATTGGACTTTTACTGGCGTTAGCCTTTGTGTTACTTGCTTTTGAGTGGACATCAACTGGTGGTGTTAAAACTGACCTAGCAGGTACGCAAGATGTTGCAATGGAAGAGGAGATGATACCCATCACGCAGCAAGAAGAGATTAAGCCACCACCCCCTCCACCTCAGCAAGTACAAGTTCCCGAAATAATTAACATTGTTGAGGACGATGTTGATTTAGATGATGATATGGACCTTTTCGATACTGAGTTTAACGAAGACGTAGCCGTTAATATCATTGAGTTTAACGACGAAGAGGAAGAGGTTGAGGAGGAAGAAATTTTTGTTATTGTTGAAGATATGCCTGGTTTTGGCGGTGGCGATAGCAACAAGTTTCGTGAGTACATTGCAAAAAATCTCAAATACCCTGATATTGCGGCCGAGAATGGTATCCAGGGTAGGGTTTTCGTAGCATTTGTTGTTGAGCCTGATGGCCGAGTTTCAAACGTACGCGTTGTTCGTGGCGTTGACCCAGCCCTTGATAAGGAGGCCGTTAGAGTTGTGCAGTCGAGCCCAAAATGGAAGCCAGG
The DNA here is from genome assembly GCA_964527985.1 of uncultured Rikenellaceae bacterium. Taxonomy (GTDB): domain Bacteria; phylum Bacteroidota; class Bacteroidia; order Bacteroidales; family Tenuifilaceae; genus Perlabentimonas. Next base: position 4,850 of record CAZGQZ010000143.1, read on the forward strand.
TATGCAGCGTGGTAAACCAGTAAGGGTTTCGTTTACCTTCCCAATTATTTTTGTACTACAGTAATTATTTTTTCAATATTGCAGTAAAAACCCTGATTGCGATCAGGGTTTTTTGTATGGAATAAACTTTTAAAATTACACATGATAGATCCAATTGATACAGTTAAGGATCAGGAGACAGCGGTGCTGGTGGGTGTGCAAACCAAAGCGCAGTCAGATGAGCTTACCAGTGAGTATTTAGACGAACTTGATTTTTTGGCCGAGACGGCCGGGGCTAAAGTCCTTAGGCGTTTTGTTCAGAAGCTTTTTACCCCAAACCCTCGATCGTTTATTGGTTCGGGTAAAGTTGCCGAGATAAGGGCTTATGTTGACGAGCACGATGTGAACCTTATTATTTTTGACGATGAGCTATCGGCTTCGCAGCTTCGTAACCTTGAGCGTGAGTTTAATAGGCGAATTCTTGACCGCACTAATCTTATTCTCGATATATTTGCCCAACGGGCAAAAACGGCTTACGCAAAAACACAGGTTGAACTGGCGCAGTATCAGTACCTATTGCCAAGGCTTACCCGAATGTGGACTCACCTTGAGCGCCAACGAGGAGGAATAGGTTTGCGCGGCCCCGGTGAAACCGAGATTGAAACCGACCGACGAATTATTCGTGACCGAATATCGAAGCTTAAAAAGGAACTGCAGGTAATTGATAGGCAAATGGCTACCCAGCGGAAAAACCGAGGAAGCCTTGTTCGTGTGGCTTTGGTTGGTTATACCAACGTGGGCAAGTCAACCATTATGAACATGCTTAGCAAATCGGAAGTATTTGCTGAAAATAAGCTTTTTGCAACTCTCGATACAACAGTGCGAAAAGTTGTTATTGAGAATCTCCCCTTTTTACTATCCGACACGGTTGGGTTTATCCGTAAGCTGCCTCATCAGCTTGTTGAGTCGTTTAAATCGACCCTCGACGAGGTTCGCGAGGCCGATGTGCTTGTTCATGTTGTTGATATCTCGCACTCAGCTTTCGAGGAGCAGCTCGAGGTGGTTAACCAAACCATGCACGAAATTGGGGTCGATACAAAACCTACTCTTCTTGTGTTTAACAAGATAGATGCCTACAAGTGGGTTGAAAAAAGCGAGTTCGATGCCATGCCAGTTACCAAGGAGAACTATAGCCTAAGCTACCTAAAACAAACATGGATGGCTAAGAGCAATTCGCCATGCGTTTTTATATCGGCTAAGCAAAAAGGCAATATCGATGAGTTTAAGCAAAAGCTTTACACCTTAATCTCCGATATCCACCGGGTTAGGTATCCTAAAAACAACTTTCTTTACTAGCCGCTCTGGTTTTACTTAATAAAATCATTTTTCGCCAGAAAGCTAACTATTTGAACGGCATTTGTTGCTGCTCCTTTACGTAGATTATCGGAAACAATCCACAAGTTTAGGCTCTTGGGTTGTGAGTTATCTCGGCGGATACGCCCAACAAACACATCGTTTTTGCCTTCGGCAATTAGGGGCATTGGGTATAAGTTTCTAGTAGGATCATCCAAAACCGCTACTCCAGGTGCATTACTAAGGATGTTCTTAACGTCTTGCAGGTCAAACTCATTCTCAAACTCAACGTTAACAGCCTCGGAGTGCCCACCACGAACGGGAACGCGAACAACGGTTGCCGTTACGTTAATTGTAGGGTCGCCAAGAATTTTTCGGGTTTCGTTAACTAGCTTAGTTTCTTCTGTGGTATATCCATCCTCGTCAAACGATCCACCATGCGGAAGGCAGTTTAGATCGATTGGGTGCGGGTAGGCCATCTCACCCGAAATGCCCTTGCGCTCGTTTTCGAGTTGCTGAACAGCCTTAACTCCAGTTCCGGTTACCGATTGGTAGGTTGAAACTACAATTCGCTTTATCTTATATTCTTTATGAAGGGGTGCCAACGCAACAACCATTTGAATAGTTGAGCAGTTTGGGTTGGCAATAATCTTATCGCTTTTGGTTAGCAGGTGTGCGTTAATTTCAGGCACAATTAGCTTCTTGCCTTCATCCATTCGCCATGCGCTTGAGTTATCAACAACAAAGCAACCAGCATTCGCAAACTCGGGTGCCCACTGTTTCGACACTTCACCACCAGCAGAGAATATTGCCACATCGGGTTTTGCATTAACCCCACTGCT
>CAZGQZ010000144.1:0-5676 GCA_964527985.1 uncultured Rikenellaceae bacterium
TCGGCTTTAAATTCCGATAGCAATCTTATAACCGATTCGGTTGCTGTACCAACAATGTTTGCCAACTCTTCGCGCGTTAAAATAATATTCAGATAACCCTCATTGTTCAAACCAAAATTTTCTTCGAGCATAAGTAACGCTTCGGCCAAACGTTCGCGAACCGTTTTTTGGGCAATATCCTTAATGTAGCTATTTGCTTGGTTTAGCTCTTTACAGGTAAGCTGCATGAGCGAAAGAGCAAAATCGCCATTGCTTTTTACCAGATGAATAATTACTGCAGCGGGAATAAAACAAATATGAGCATCCTGAATAACTTCGGCTGTGGTACAAGCAGGTTCGTTGCTTAACACCGAACGGTAACCAGTAATGTCACCCTCTTTGGCAAAGGCAACAATTTGCTCTTTACCATCGGAACCTGTTTTGTAAATTTTTAGAATACCGCTAAAAAGGCAAAAAACGCCGTTTATTCTGCTACCCTCTCTATATATAATATCGCCGCGTTTGTACTCATTGCACGATTTTTCCGATTCAAGAAAACTATTCTCTTCAATAGTTAAACTCTTGAATACAGAATTGGATGCGCAGGCGCATCCTTTACAACTTTTATCGGCGCTCATATATTTAGGTAATCATCAACTTAAGTAACGAATAAGCATGAATAAGGTTTAAAATACTTTTATAAAACCGATTTAAACTGATCAAGAAACCGGGTATCATTCTCAAAATAAAGGCGAAGGTCTTTAACTTGATATTTTAGCATGGCTATTCGCTCTATTCCCATACCAAATGCAAAGCCAGTATAAACCGATGAATCAATATTATTAAATTCAAGCACATTGGGATCGACCATACCACATCCCAAAATTTCTAACCAACCTGTGTATTTACAAACACCGCAGCCTTTACCACCACAAAGGTTACAGCTAACGTCCATTTCGGCCGAAGGTTCGGTAAATGGGAAATACGAAGGACGTAACCTAATTTTCACATCGTTGCCAAAAAGCTCCTTAGCAAAATATAGGAGGGTTTGCTTCAAATCGGCAAACGAAACATTCTTATCGATATACAAACCCTCTACCTGATGAAAAATGCAATGGGCTCGAGCAGATATTGCCTCGTTCCGGAAAACACGGCCAGGACAAATAACGCGTATTGGTGGTTTTTGCTGTTCCATAGTGCGCACCTGTACCGATGAAGTATGGGTACGAAGAATTACATCAGGATTGCTTTCGATGAAGAATGTATCTTGCATATCGCGGGCTGGATGTTCATCGGGAAAATTTAAAGAAGAAAAAACATGCCAGTCGTCTTCAATTTCAGGGCCTTCAACAATTTTAAAACCTAACGAACCAAAAATATCATAAAGCTCCTGCTTTACCAACGATAATGGATGTCTCGATCCGAAGTTGTATGGATATGGAGGAAGAGTTAGATCAAAGTCGCTCTTTTGTTCCGTATTACCTTCAATTTGCTCTTTTAGCTGTTGTATTTTTTCGAGAGCAGCATTCTTAAGATTGTTAATGTGCTGACCAATAACTTTTTTTTGTTCGTTTGGTACACTTCTAAAATCGCTGAAGAGTTGAGTTATTTTTCCCTTTTTACCAAGAACATGAATTCTGAAGTCTTCAATAGCTTTAGCAGTATCGGCTGTAAAACTCTCTATTTCTCTCTTTATTTCCTCTATCTTATCGTGCATCAAAGTATCTATTTTATGATTTTAATATTCATTTCCACATCTTCATTGGGCTTATCGGCGGCATTGGTTTTTACCGATGCAATTTTGTCAATTACATCGAAGCCTTCAATCACCTCACCAAATACAGTATAATCGCCATCTAAATGTGGAGTACCCCCAACAGTTGTGTATATGTTTTTTTGCTCTTCGGAGAATGAGTACGAAGAAAAATGCTGTTTTATATGTTCAATGGTATCGCTAAGCTGAGCATAAATTTCGTTTATGTTCGGATTTTTTCCCTCATCAATTAAAGCATTTGCTTTTTGTAATACCAAATTATTAATAGCGGTATTTTTTGCATTTTCAGTTTTGCTAACCGCTAAGGTTTCCAGTTCATCTAAAGTAAATACTTTACCCTGTACAATGTAAAACTGAGTAGATGATGATTGCTTTTCGGGGTTAACATTATCGGGCATTCGAGCAGCTGCTAACGCACCCTTTTTGTGGAAGAAGTTAGGAATAAATTCTGCATCAATGCTATAATCAAATTGCTTAAGCGAAGTGGAATCATTATTATAAGTAGCTGCTGTAGCTGGATCTCCACCCTGAATCATAAAGCTATTGATAACCCTGTGAAAAATGCTACCATTGTATACACCAAGTTCAACGTTTTTTATAAAATTATCTCTATGCTTTGGTGTTTCGTTGTAAAGAACAGCCTTAATATTTCCAAATTGAGTTTCAATAACTACTGTGGTTGATTTTTCGTTTTCAGAAGATTTTTTTGTTTTACAGCTAGTAATCACCAAAAACGAAATTGTAGAAAGGATAAAAATGAAGGCAAACTTTCGTGTCATGTTAACAAATTTTAATTGATCACAAAAATAGGAAATACACGATGTAATTCAGCTAAATAATCCATATTTTTGTCATTATGCTATACTACATCCGAAATTTAATAGTCTTAGTTATCGTTTTATGCGTATTTAATGCTAATGCGCAACGAGTTGGTTTAGTTTTGAGTGGAGGTGGGGCAAAAGGATTAGCACATATTGGTGTTATTAAAGCGCTCGAAGAAAACCAAATTCCTATTGACTATATAGCTGGTTCGAGCATGGGAGCCATAATTGGGGGTTTATATGCCAGTGGATATACTCCCGATCAGATGATAGAAGTTTTTGAATCGGAAGAGTTCTACATTTGGAGTAATGGCATAATTCCAGAAAAGTATATCTACTACTACAAAAAGCAAGATGAAAATGCATCGATGTTCTCCTTTGCTTTCGACTTTAAGGAAGGATTACCTAAAACGCGTTTTCCATCGTACCTAATTCCAACACATCAGATGGATATTGCGTTTATGCAAATTTTTGCTCCATCAATAGCAAAGGCTAATTACAATTTCGATAGCTTAATGGTTCCTTTTCGTTCGGTTGCATCGGATATATATAATAAGAAATCGGTAGTTTTTAGTAAGGGCGATTTAGGTTCAGCCATTCGCGCATCAATGACATTCCCATTTTATTTCAGACCCATTACTGTTGATAGTGTTCCATTATTTGATGGTGGAATTTTTAACAACTTTCCATGGGATATAATGATTGATGAATTTCATCCCGATTTCATTATAGGAAGCAATGTTTCGCAGAATGCGCCACCCCCCGAAGAGCTCAATATTTTCTCTCAAATTGAGAATATGATAGTAACCAAAACCGATTTTGATATTCCCGATTCGTTAGGTATTACAATTGATACAAGGGTTGAAAATATTTCCTTACTTGATTTTTCCAATGTTAAGGAAGTTGCCGAATTCGGATATCAAAAAACACTCGAAAAAATTGACAGCATTAAAAGTATAATTCACCGACGGGCTAGTTTTGCTGAAATTGCCCAAAAACGAAAAGAGTTTGTTTACGATCAACCTGACATCAAATTTTCATCTATAACCGTTTCTGGTTTAAAAGATAGGCAAATACAGTATTTGCATAACACTCTAAAAAAGAAAGATAAAGAGATTGATTACTATAGCTTTGAAAAGCGTTATTTCGAATTAGTTGCAGATAAGTACATAGATAGAATTTACCCAAATGCTAGGTACAATACAAATGCTAAAGCATATGACTTAACCCTTGATGCAACCCTAAAGCCTGAGCTAAACCTGCATTTAGGCGGAAATATTTCATCAAGTAGCTTAAATCAGGGTTTTTTTGGTGTTGACTACAGAATACTTAGGCGTTTGGCTACTATTTTCAGTGCAAACACATATTTTGGAAGGTTTTATAGCAGCGCAAAATTATCGGTTAGGCAAGATTATAACACTTTCTTTCCCTTTTTTATTCAGCTTGGTGGTTACTTTAATCGATTTGATTACTACAGTGGAAATACCGATCCTTTTTTTGAGGATTTTAAACCTCCATATCTTGTTAACAAAGATAGATTTTTTGAGGCGCAAGCAGGTTTTCCGTTAAGTTCAAATTCAATGGTTCGATTTGCCTATAAACTTGGAACAAAGGAGAACGAGTATTATCAGGTAAACAATTTTAATCGCGATGATTTTCCCGATAAAACCTTATTCGATTTCCAGAACTTTAGCCTTTCAATTGAAAAAAACACACATAACTATAAGCTTTTCCCAAATACCGGTAAAAAACATATTTTACGTATAAGCCTTATTGATGGAGTTGAAACACATAAACCAGGAAGTACCAGCCAGACCTTTTTTAACGACGAAAATTCGCATACATGGTATATTGCTCGATATATTAATCATAGCTATTTTCCCATTTTTAGGCGAAGGGTTTCACTTGGAACGTACATTGATGTAACCTATTCAAACCAACCCTTTTTTATTAATTACTCATCAACCATATTAAATTCGCCAAGTTTTAAACCAACTTCACACAGTCAAACCCTTTTTATACCCGATTTTTATGCACATAAATACGTTGGTGTTGGCATAATGCCTATTTTCAAACTCTCATCGGATTTTAGCCTGCGAACAGAAGGTTACATTTTTCAACCAATGAATACCATTTTAAAGAATACAGATGATTTTGTTGCGTACTACTCAGATAATTTTAGCAGATACTATTTAATGGCTTCAACCTCAATAGTATATCAAACACCATTAGGTCCAGTAAGTATATCAGCAAATTACTATCCAAAGGAGAATAAGCCCTTATACATAATTTTTAATTTTGGTTATGTCCTGTTTAACCGAACGGCATTAGATTACTAGCTATGCATTACATTAAAAAGTTAGCAGGACAAACTGCACTGTACGGTTTAAGTAGCGTTGTACCAAGGTTGCTTAACTACATGCTTGTTCCGCTCCATACAAGAGTTTTCAATCAGCCTGAGTATGGAATAATTACTGAAATGTACGCCTATATGGCGTTTTTGCTAATCCTATTGACCTATGGGATGGAAACAGGATTCTTTCGATTCGCTTCAAAGGAGTCTGATTCAAATAAAACTTATTCTACAGCCTTTTATTCCCTATTAACTACAAGTACTTTATTCATTATACTGATATACTTTTTTTCAGGTGGTATAGCAAATGTACTTGGGTATAATTCTAATCCTGAGTTTATTATCTACTTAGCAGCAATTATTGGTTTAGACGCATTTAGCGCGATTCCATTTGCGAAGCTTCGATTATTAAATAAGCCACTAACCTTTTCTATAATTAAAATTATTGGAGTAGTTATTAATGTTTCACTAAACGTTTTCTTTATTGTAATATGCCCTAAAAGTGAAATATTAACTTCATATTTCTTAAGTTCATCTTATACACTTGTACACTATGTATTTTTAAGCAATTTAATAAGTAGTTCTGTTGTTATTATTGTTCTACTATTCACATCTGGCATATTACCTAATGCTTTTAGTTTTTCACGATTAAAAGAGTTACTTATTTATTCGTTTCCATTATTAGTGAGTGGATTAGGAGGCACAACCAATGAATCGTTCGATAGAATTTTCTTAAAACATTTAATATC
>CAZGQZ010000144.1:5776-6987 GCA_964527985.1 uncultured Rikenellaceae bacterium
CGAATAATTCTATATCTGACCAGTGCTATTATTCTCTTTATTATTGGTTTCTTCACTCCAGTTAATAATCTAATACTTTTGTATGCACTTAAAGTTTTTTTAATTCTAACTTTTCTTATTATTGTGGCACTAGCTGAAAAAATTTCACCAAAACAACTATTACAATTTATTAAGTCATGAGAGTAAATATTGTAAACAAATCAAAACACCCTTTACCCGAGTATAGCACTAATGCTAGTGCTGGATTAGATTTACGTGCAAATCTAGATAAGCAAATAGTTTTACAACCATTCGAAAGATGTTTAATACCTACTGGATTGTATATCGAACTACCAATTGGGTTCGAAGCTCAAATTCGTCCGCGCAGTGGACTGGCCCTCAAAAAAGGGTTAACAGTACTTAATTCGCCTGGCACAATTGATGCCGATTATAGAGGAGAAATTGGCATAATTATCGCCAATATGAGCAATGAAATAAAAATTATTGAAGACGGCGAACGCATTTGTCAGATGGTACTAGCTAAGCACGAAAAGTTCGAATGGAATTCTGTCAAAACTCTTTCTGAAACCGATAGAGGATCAGGAGGATTTGGCCATACTGGAACCAAATAGCTAAGATGAAAAGAAAATACTTACATAACTTCTATTTTTTAATATCCCTGATAGTTATTCTATCAGGGTGTTCAATTAGTAATAAAATTGCTACACAACGAACATATAAACAGGTAACTCCATTTTTATATTATTATGATGGTTTAACCGCTCGTATTTATGGCGATTATAACAGAGCAATTAGTAGCTTAAACGAAGCCAAAAAACAAAGCCCAGAGAAAGATGCTATTTACTATGAGCTCGCACTTGCACATGCAGCAGTAAATAGTATCGATTCAGCTATTACAAATTTGAATAAGGCAATTACCCTAAGTAGTAGCAATATAACATATCGAACTTTCCTTAGGGCATTATATATGCAATCGAACAGAATTTTCGATGCTCTTGAAAATCAAAAGATTCTGGTCCAGCACGACAGTACTAACATGGAAAATGAATTTCATCTTGCATTATTATATGCTGAGATGGACAGTTTAGATAATGCTTTACGTATTCTAAATCGCATTGAAAGTTCAAAAGGCTTTAACCCAAATGTAATTGAAACAAAGGTCAAAATTTATTTAAAGAAACAACTTGTTGATGAAGCAGATAATGATTTAG
>CAZGQZ010000145.1:0-6960 GCA_964527985.1 uncultured Rikenellaceae bacterium
GTAGCGGAATTGTTGAAACCGATGACGAATCGATTAACGTTGAACCAGATATGTGCATTGAAATTGAATCGGGGGTAAACCGTGGACTCACAAATACTGGGAACGGTGATCTAAGGCTACTGGTTGTAAAAATTTTATAATGTTGGTTTAAAAAACCAACTACTTAAAAATAGTGTATTTAAGCTTTTTTAAATATTCTTGCTTAAGACTTAGATCTGAGTTTAATCAATATTAATATTATACACTCCTTTAGCCAGAACCTTACCACTAATTTTATCTCCAACTATTTCTGAATATCCGTTTTGCTGTTTCCCAATGCTCACCTCAACTTGATTAAAATAGTAATTATCATTCTCTTTTTTCTCAAGCACTAAAACAGCATAACCCGATTCGGTTTTGATTATTGCATCGGAGGGAATCGCATGAGCTTCGTACGTTTTGGTTACTATAAACGATTCAACATATTCATTTGCTAAAGGGTTTGCATGCTGGTTACTCTTTAATTTTGCGTAACACTCAATCGATTTCGTTTCGTTATCAACTGCAACACCAATAGAACTAATGCTGGCAAGCTGATAATCAGTAGAGTTTAACGATCTATAACGAACTGCTTGTCCAATTTTTAAATTTGAAATGTCGGAGGCGAATACCGAAAGTTTAATCTGAAACATATTTGGATTAATTATTTCTAAGAGCTCCGTTTGTGAGTCAATATAGTTACCAATATTAGCTTTGAGATTTGAGATCTGCCCTTTAATTGGCGATTTTATTGAGTAGGAGGAGTAGAACTCACCATTCTCGATTTTTGAAACGGAGAGTCCAATTGCTTCAACTTTCAGCTTCAATCCGTTGTACATTGCCTTTGAGGTTATAAAATCCGTTTTGGCAAGGATGTACTCTTTCTCCGATGTTACCTTCTCCTCGTAAAGAGTTTTTATACGTTCGTACTCATTCTTTAAACGATTAAAACTTGCCGATGCTTCCGCAAATTCTTTTTGCAGATCAATTATTTCATTGCCAGTAATCTCTAATAGAAGCTGATTTTTCTCCACCGATTGACCATCATAACAATTAATACTTTTAATTATTCCATTAACAGGAACGCTCACTTTAGCCATACCATTTGGTAAAGGAACAATAGTGCCATTGCATTTCACTGAGGTTTCAAATGACTTAGTCACAGCCTCGCCCAGTTCCATTTTATCAGTTGTAAACTGCAGTTCTGTAATTTCAACGAAGCTCGATTCTTGCTCAACTTGCTCTTGCTTGTTACCACAAGCAAAGAATATTGAAGTAGCAGTTGCTAGAAATAGAAGATGCTTTAAGGTATTCATGTTGTTTTATTTTGAGAGGTAATTAAGTTCAAGTGTCACATTGGTAAAATTCATTAAGTTTTCTAGGTAATCCAACTTAATTTGAAGAGCAGTTTCGGTAATTGTAGCAAACTTTAAAAAATCAATTTCTCCATTCTTAAAGCTTAGAGTTGCAGTTCGAATAATTTCTTGATAAAGCTTACTTCCTTCGACATTGTAATAGTCGATTTGTTCTTTTAGCTTTATATACGAGTTTAAAAGTTCGTTCTGTTTATCCTTAAGCAGTTCAACCTCATACTCCGAGATGTACTTGGTTGCATTCATTGCTATTTTGGAGGCTTTGATTTTCGATTTTTGGGCGGAGTAGAATAACGGAATGGCAACACCCGCTTCAAATCCGTGGTAGTATTTTGCATTCTCATAAAAGTTTGTACCCAGAAAGTAGTTGAACGACAAATCGGGTAGAAGCTTGTTCTTTTCTATTCTGATGTTTGCACTGCTTAATGCTTCGTAGTTTTGCAACCACAAATAGTAGGGTGTAGAGTCGATATTTCTGTCTGAATATTCTAAAACTTGAATATCTTTTGAAACCACAAAAGAGCTATCGTAACCCATTAATGTTTTAAGCTTTGAGTAAGTATTCTTAATTCCGAAATTTATTTCGTTTAATTGATTCTTAACTTGTTGTTGCTTAGCTTTAATGTTCAACAAATCAAGATTACTTATCTCGCCTTTACTGTTTTTTAGGGTAGCACCACGAATAATATTGAGGTATAGGCTGTCGATGTTTTGGTAAATATTAAATTTCTCACTTAATACCTGAAGCTCAATATAGTTCAACGATACTTCTTTGATCAAATTCTCGTTTTGGATTCTCAGCTCCGTTTCAGCAATGTTGTGTTCTATTCGTTTTGCCTTCAGCTCTGCGCCATAAAGAGTTGGGAAACTAAAACTCTGAGTAACACCCCATACCCTTAATGGATAGTTGTTCTCCGCCACGTTGTTTTGGTCTGAACCATAGGTAAAGGATGTTTTATCCAAGGCAATAGCCGAAGGTATCAATGCATCCTTCTCATCAACTCTAAGAGAATAGGCTTTCAGCTCCTTATTGTTTTGTTGTGCAATACTGATGGCTTCGTCAAGCTTAATCTCGTTATTCTGTGCAAAAAGGTTGAAAGATGGCAACACGAGTAAAAGAATGATAATGCATTCTTTAGCTCTTATGAATCGTAATGGAAACAGCTTTATTCCAATAACATTGTAAAAAATTTCAAACATTAAAGGGAGCGCTACCATTGTCAGCATGGTTGAGGTGAATAGCCCACCAATTACCACAGTTGCCAATGGGCGTTGCACCTCAGCCCCTGCTCCTGTTGATATTGCCATTGGCAAGAATCCCATAGCTGCAGCACCAGCCGTTAACATAACAGGGCGAAGTCGATCTTTAGTGCCTTGAATAATTAATTCGCGCATACTCAGCTTTCCATTGTGCTTAAGCTCCTTCAGATGTTCAATCAGCACAATCCCATTAAGCACTGCAATACCAAAAAGAGCAATAAACCCAACCCCTGCCGATACGCTAAATGGCATTCCTCGTATCCAGAGCAAGAGCACTCCACCAACCGTTGCGAGAGGGATTGCCGTAAATATCATAATTGCATCTTTTAGCGATTTAAATGCAAAGTGGAGGAAAATGAAGATAAGAAGAAGGGCAACAGGTACTGCAACGAGTAATCTGTTAGTAGCGTTCTGGAGGTTCTCAAACTGTCCTCCATAAACAATGTATGTTCCTGGCTTTAATGTAATGTTCTTATCAACTAAGGCCTGTATATCATTCACTACGGATTGAAGGTCTCTGTTGCGAACATTTACACTAACAACAACCCTTCGATGTGTATTCTCTCTTGATATTTTTGCTGGCCCTTCGGCGTATTGTATTTCGGCAAGTTCTGAGAGTGGAATCTGATTCCCATTGGGTAACGGCACTTTGAGGTGCTTTATATCATCAATATCGGTTCGGCTTTGTTTGTTGAAACGTACAACTAAATCGAAGCGTTTTTCTCCCTCAAACACAGCCCCAGTGGCCTCTCCCCCAAATGCTGTGGCGAGGTAAGCGTTTAGTGTTTTGATATCAACACCGTAGTAGGCAATTTTATATCGGTTATAGTCGATTTTTATTTGGGGCAGACCCGCCGTCTTCTCCAGGATAATATCGCTTGCACCCTCTACCCCTGCTATCAAACTTTTTATTTCGATGGCTTTTTTGTCGATATACTCCAAATCATCTCCAAAAATCTTTATTGCAATATCAGAACGAACACCAGTGATAAGCTCGTTGAATCGCATCTCTATTGGCTGGGTAAACTCGTACTCAATACCAGGTATAGCCGAGAGGGCTTCTTTAAACTTATCGGCCAACTCTTCTTTACTTTTTGCGCTTGTCCATGTTTTTGGTGGTTTAAGCTTGATAATCATATCTATCTCCTCCATCGACATAGGATCGGTTGGCACTTCTGCCGCACCAATCCTACTTACAACCCGATCTACTTCAGGAAAGGTACTCATTAGTATCTGCTCCATTTTGGTGGTTGTCTCAATGGTTTTTGTGAGCGATGTTCCCGTTTTAAGAACTGGCTGAATTACAAAGTCACCCTCATCTAATGTGGGCACAAATTCACCTCCAATTCTTGTGAAAAGGAATCCTGTAAAAAATAAAGAAATCAAAGCTAAGCCAAGCACAATTTTTTTGTGTGCGCACGACCAATGAATTACAGGAGAATATGATTTGTGGGCTAGGCCCATAAACCAATCGGAGATATTCTTCTTATTAGATTTGGGTGGTTTTAAGAATAACGACGATGCAACAGGTAACCAGGTTAGGCCTAGAATCATAGCTCCAATAATGGCAAAAGAGAATGATAGTGCCATCGGTCTAAACATTTTACCCTCAACTCCGGTTAGAGATAGAATTGGAATGAAAACAATAAGAATAATAACCTGACCGAATATAGCCGACTTCATCATTTTTGATGCTCCCTCGAATGAGATTGCATCCATAATGCTTGTTCGTTCGTCTTTCTTTGTGTTTTCAATATCATTCTTTTTGACGGTGATTTTTAAAGCAATGAATTCAACAATGATTACAGCACCATCTATAATAATTCCAAAGTCGAGTGCACCAAGACTCATGAGGTTGGCATCGATGCCAAAAATGTACATCATTGATATAGTAAACAGAAGTGCAAGAGGGATCATCGATGTAATTACAAGTGCTGATCGAAGATTTCCGAGAAGAAGTATAACTGTGAACATAACTATTATTGCACCAAGCACCAAGTTCTCAACAACGGTGAATGTAGTTTTTGCAACCAATTCGCTTCTGTCGACTATTGGGTTGATATAAATACCCTCTGGTAAGTTTTCTTGAATCTCGGCAACTCTGCTTTTAACCTCATTAATAACCTCTTTGGAGTTTGCATTCTTGAGCATCATTACCTGTCCGAGAATTGTTTCACCGTTACCGTTTGCTGTAATTGCTCCATACCTGTTGGCGTAACCAAACTTAACGGCTGCAATATTCTTTATGAGGATTGGTGTCCCATTAGTGTTCTTAACAACAATATTCTCAATATCTTCAACTGATTTAACCTGACCATCGCCACGTATAAAATAGCTTTGATTTGTTTTTTCGATGTATGAACCTCCCGAAATGCTATTGTTTGCCTCCAGGGCATTGAATACTTCCATCAGGGTTACATCCATAGCAATAAGTTGCGATGGATTTATTGACACCTCATACTGCTTAAGGTAACCACCCCAGCTATTTATTTCTACAACACCATTTATTCCTGATAATCTTCGTTTTATAACCCAGTCTTGAATGGTTCGAAGTTCCGTTGCAGTGTATTTATTTTCATATCCTTCCTTCGCATCGAGTGTATATTGGTATATCTCACCCAATCCGGTTGTTATTGGTCCCATCTCAGGTTCTCCAAACCCTTCAGGGATTTTCGCTGTTGCACTTTTTATCTTTTCTGCAATAAGCTGTCGAGGTAGGTATGTTCCAAGATTATCATCAAAAACAATCGTAACTAGAGATATACCAAATTTCGATATTGAGCGGATCTCTGATACACCTGGGAGGTTTGCCATTTCCATCTCAACAGGAGCAGTAATGTACTGCTCAATCTCTTGGGTTGAGAGGTTGCCTGATGTTGTTATAACCTGAACCTGATTATTGGTAATATCAGGTACTGCTCCAACAGGAATTTTCAGAACAGCATACATTCCAAAGGCGGCAATGGTTAATGTGAAAAGAATAATGATTAGTTTATTCTTAATGCTGAAATCAATTATTTTCTCTAGCATACTATTAAATTTTCTTGTTTTCCCTTTAAAGGTGATTTTAAAACTACTAAAAGAAATTCGTTTAGTCAAATTTATAGCTTAGATCAATTTCTGCTCTAACCCTATCAAGGGTTTGATGCAATAAAACGCTTTTGCGGAGTGGAAAACTTTGTGATTCTTTTAAGTTGCTAAGCAAACACGATACAACCTCTTGTATCTCATACTCGTACCCAAATCCTGGCTCGTTGAAGGTGAGAGTATCTTCTTTGCCATCTTTTAGAATACTAATACTTGTAGGAGCGTGCCATTGGGTATGCATTTTAATTGTTCCGAGGGTACCATAGATCAAAGCTTCGGTTGGAGTGCTAACAAGAAATGATGAGGAAAGGTTAGCTATAATTCCCTTTTTTTGATAATTAAAAACCATGCTGCACGTTTCATCAACACCCGTACTTCCAATTATTGCTGATGCTTTAATCTGGTCAGGTTCACCAGCTAGCTCAAGGGCCAAAAAAACAGGGTATAGTCCTATGTCGAGCAGTGAACCGCCTCCAAGTTCCTTATTAAAAGTTCGGGCATTAACATCGTAGTTGGCTTTGAATCCAAAATCAGCCTGGATAACATTTATATCTCCAATTACCCCATTAGCAACTATTTCTCTGCATTTTACAAATGAAGGGATAAAGTTGGTCCAGAAAGCCTCCATGAGAAAAAGATTTCGCTGATCAGCTACCATGGCCAACTCTTTAACTTGCTGGGCATTCATGCCCATGGGTTTTTCGCAAAGTACATGTTTACCTTTGTGTAGGCATAGCAATGAATGTTCATAGTGAAAAACATGGGGAGAAGCAACGTAAACCACATCCACATCGGGGTCGTTTGCTAGTTCTAAATAGCTTCCGTACGACCTTTGAGCATCAAACTCGTGAGCGAATTCGTTGGCTTTATTGATATCTCGAGAAGCAACTGCTAACAGATTCGCATTATCAACCAGCTTAAGATCTGATGCAAACTTTCTGGCAATCCTGCCTGGTGCAATTATTCCCCAGTTTATTACTTTTTTCATTTTGAGAAGAATGGGAGTAATAAGATGCTTACTCTAAATTCATTTGAAAGTATTTGAAAACAATGAAATATAATGCTGACTAGCAACCTTGTCCGCTTGTTCCACCCTCCTTACAAAGCACAATCTCAGTGGGAGTTATGGTTACCATATGCCCCTTTTTGGCCTCTTCAAACCAAGGTTTAATGTGATAAAGAAAACGTTCAATCTTGGTTCTTTCGTCTACTAGCTGAATTA
>CAZGQZ010000146.1:0-6924 GCA_964527985.1 uncultured Rikenellaceae bacterium
TTTATACTGCAAACATACGGTAGGGACAAAAGATAAGATGTAACATATGTTACACTGGCAGGAAAAATTTCAAAAAAAAAAGTCGATTCAGAAATGAAGCGACTTGAATGCTGATTAGCTAGCTTGTTTTGTTAAACTTTGCTCAATTTCTTTGTAAACATCATTTGTTAGCGTATCGGCGGTATGGCCCTCGGGGTTAACGGGCTCAAGGAATTTTACCCTAACTTTCACCCAAGGTCGTGGTATTTTTGCACCAACGGGTAAGGCTCTGTCGGCACCAATAATTGCAACTGGTACAACAGGAACGTTTAGCTCGGTGCTAAGTATGGCAAAGGTTTTTTTAAACTCGCCCAACTCGCCATTTTTTGTTCTTGTTCCTTCAGGAAAAATAATTACTTTCTTACCTTCCTTAAGTGCAGCAGCCATTTTCTGAATCGATTCCTTTAAATCGCCATCAATGTCCATAACAATTACGTTATTAGTACGAGCAAGAAATCGGAGCATTTTATTGTTAACGTGCTTTTTCTTTGCATAAAAGTAGGTTTGCTTCACTACCTTTCGTTTTAGGAATGAAACAACAAAAAGTCCATCGATAAAACTTTGGTGGTTAGGGGTTATAATGCATGGCCCATCGGGAATGTTGTTCATTCCTTCACCACGGAAGCGGAAATACAGCTTGAAGAATATTTTGGCAATATTTTTAAAGATGTTGTGAGTTGGCCACGATTTTGGTAGCTTAATGTCCACTTTCTCTTTTAAAGCATCAGCCCAATTGGTTGTTTCCTGACGGAACCATTGTTTTTTGTCTTTAATATATTCGGCCAAATGACTAAGCGATGGAAAATTTAGAAGCTTTTTTTCGTCCATTTTCACGCCGAAACTTTTCTCAATATAATCTATTAAACTAAGCTTCGATAACGAATCTAATCCAATGTCAAACTCAACATGGTGGTTTGGTTTAACGTCAAAATCAACCTGCGACTCAATAAAGTTTTTAACAGCCAGATAGTATTCCGTTTCCTTAAAGTTAAAGGTTTCATTTTTGGCTGCTGATGTTTGAGCGTGTTCGGCAAGCTTAAACCGCTGAATTTTGCCCAGTCGGGTACGAGGGAGTTCGCTGTTAACAATGGCAAACTTCATTATTCGTTTATAGCTTGATAGCTTGTTGTTGAACTCGGGAATAATTTGGCGTTTGTAGTACTCATCAATATCGCTGATGTTTTGCTCAGCTAAAGTTTCATAATCGGGCAGAATGGCAATGTGGAGCTGGTTGTTGTGTAGAAAAACACCCGCTTCTTTTACGCATGGATGATTCTTTTCAAATTTTGTTTCAAGCTCAACTGGGTTGATATTCTTTCCGTTAGATAGGATGATGATATCCTTTTTTCTTCCCGTAATAAAGAGGTATCCATCCTTATCAATCTTGCCTAAATCGCCAGTGTACAACCAACCATCTTTAAGTACCTCGTTTGTTTCTTCGGGTCGGTTGTAGTAGCCCTTCATAATATTATTGCCTTTTGCAACAATTTCTTCATCTCTAATTTCAACCTGAACACCTGGCAAGGCTTGACCAGGCGAACCAATTCGCACTTTACCGGGTCGGGTAAAAGTAATCATTGGTGCGGCTTCGGTCATTCCATATCCTTCAAGAACATCAAACCCAAGGGTTTGAAAAACCTCGCCAACGTGCTTTGGAAGAGCGGCACCTCCGGCAACCAAAAACTGAAGATGACCTCCAAAGTTGTCGTGTACCTTTTTAAATATTTTCTTTGCTAGCTTCTTGCTTTTAAACGGTTTAACAATTTTATATAATGTTTTAGCAACAAAGCTGGCGCTAATTTTTGCCCAAAGGCCTTTGTGTATTAGCTCGTAAAGACGCGGAACGCCAATCATTATCGCCACCTGATTATTTCGAAGAGTTTCAAGTAAATCGTTCGATTGCATTGATGGAGACATTACAATTGTACCTCCAACATAAAGAGGAGCCATCATTGATCCTGCAAGGGGAAACACGTGATGTAAGGGCAGAAGCATAAGAACCTGCCTTTGGGGAGTGTAAATTTCAACCTCTTTTGAAACTCCGTTTAGGTTAGCTATAATATTATTGAAGGAAAGCATTACCCCTTTGGGGCTACCTGTTGTGCCTGATGTGTATATAATTACTGCCGTTTTTTCAAGATCGGCGGGCTCATTCCATTCTATTTCAGCGGTGGGCTTGGCAAGATCAACCTCGCCAAAATAGCTAAGGTTTGGCTTGAATGTTAGCTGAGATTCAATTTCATCAACCTTACGCTTAAGTTCGGGGCTAATGAAAATTAAATCGGGTTTGCAGTCATTTATAATGAAACTAACGTCCTCTGTCGATGCTAAGTAATCAATGGGTACAACTTCACAATCATTCTTCCATCCAGCGTAAAATGCAGCAATCCAATCAATCCTGTTCTCTGAGTATATTGCAATTCGTTGAAAATTTTTGTTGCTGAATAGCTGCGAGTATGAATCAATTAGGTTAAGCAGTTCAGCGAAGCTGTAGCTTTTCTCCTTTGTTATAACTGCAATTTTATCAGTCTTTTCAAATTTTATCATGCCTTCACTTATTGGTGCCTAATGTTTAACAAAGTTTGTAACTAGTTGTTCGATAATAACTTTGATAATGGTACGCTTGACCATTATCCCAAATTTCAGCCTACAAAGATAGTGTTAAAAAGCATGATTTATAACTATTAGTTTTGTGGTAATTTGTAAACTAAAGTAAAACAAGTGTTTAGTATGCGTATTTTAACGTTTATTTTGATCGTTTAACACTTCGGTTTGGTGTTTTATTCAATATCAGATATTTGCAAAGAATGAATATATTGACGTATATTTAGGATTCGATTATAACAACCCCTAAGCTATGAGGTCATTTATTTTATACTTTTTATTCGCATTTGTTTATGTGAATGCGTTTGCCCAAAATAATTCCGTTAGGTTTGTTTCCGATCCAACTCTTTCGCCAGATGGTTCCGTTGCTGTTTTTAGCTATGAGAATGACCTTTGGCGATTAATAATAAACGATAGCGTTGCCTATAGGATTACCGCAATGGAGGGGAAGGAGTTTTTGCCAAGGTTTTCTCCTAATGGTAAATGGATTGCTTTTACTGCTAGCCAAAGCGGACGAGAGAATGTATA
Source organism: uncultured Rikenellaceae bacterium (assembly GCA_964527985.1). Lineage (GTDB taxonomy): Bacteria > Bacteroidota > Bacteroidia > Bacteroidales > Tenuifilaceae > Perlabentimonas. The sequence goes on from CAZGQZ010000146.1 coordinate 3,172, forward strand.
CGTTGTTTCGGCTGCTGGAGGAGAGGTGAAACAGCTAACATATCACGAAGCTAACGATCATGTTGATAGCTGGTCGTGGGACTCGAAATGGATATACTTTTCATCCAACAGGTATAATCTTTACTCTTCGTATCGAGTATCTTTAAAGGGAGGAACACCCGAACGACTATTCGCTCATTTTTTCAATAACCCACATCACGTAGTTGAGCATCCGTTAACTAAGGAATTTTATTTTACCGATTCATGGGAGAGTTTTATGTTTCCGCAGCGCAAGCGTTACAAGGGAGATCATAGTCCGCAAATATTATCGTATTGCAAAAAGGAAAAGAAGTTTAGCCAGCATACAGAGTATATCGGTAAAGATATGTGGCCGACAATAGATGGACAAGGAAATGTATATTTTGCCTCCGACGAGTTTAATAATGAGTATAATTTATACCGTTTGGCTGGAAGTGAAAAGGTGCAGCTAACTAGCTTTAGCCAGTCAATAAAAAGGCCACAAGTTAGCGCAAATGGCAAGCGTTTGGTATTTGTAAAAGATTATCAGCTTTGGCTTTACAATGTTGACAAAGACGAATCGTTTCCGCTTCAGTTTTCGCTTTTTCAGAATAGCACCCTAAAGTATAACCAAAAATTTAATGTTGACAACAATATTACGGCTTTTGATATAGCTCCCGATGGTAAAAAAATAGCTTTTGTTTCTCGAGGAGAACTATTTGTATCGGACATTAAAGGAGATTTTGTGAAGAACATACCAACAAATTCAGCTGAAAGAGTTTTAGAGGTATTTTGGTTAAGCGATAGCCAAACTCTTTTTTACAGCCAAACCCATAAAGGTTTTTCGAATTGGTTTACTATAAATGCGAATGGGCTTGAGCAAGAAAAGCAGATAACTTTTGATGACAAGACAAACAGGCAAGTTTCGCTTAACAACCAGCGAACAAAGTGTGTGTATTTAAGCGGAAGAGATGAGGTTAAGGTTATTGATTTTAGCACAAAAAAAGTTTCAGTAGTTGCAAGCGGAGAACTCTGGGGGTTTTATGGTTCAACACCGCAATTCTCTCCCGATGATAGGTTTATTGCATTTACAATGTATAAAAACTTTGAGCGCGATATTATTATACTCAACCTAGAGGCGAATGAAACGTTCAATATAACTAATACAGGTGTATCCGAGATAGATCCGCAGTGGTCAGCCGATGGTAAGTACATCTATTTTACAACTGATAGGTTTTCGCCAAGTTATCCAAAAGGAATTCAGAATAGCTCTATTTATCGTATCCCCTTGCATCGGTTTTTACACGAGCTTAAAAGCGATGAGTATGCCAAACTTTTCGTAAAAGTTGAAGAAGATACTGTGCCTCGTGTAGCTATTGATATGCAAAATGTTATTGATAGATGGGAATCGGTTAATGTTTCTGGAGGGCAACAATTTTCACCCTATCCTATTAGGGACAACAAAGAGAATAGGTTGCTATTTGCCTCAACGCACGATAAAGGTGAACTTGCACTTTGGCAAATGGTGATTAAACCCTTTGCGAAAGCAGAGTTTACGCGTTTATCAAAATTCACATTACAAACCGAGTTTTCAGTATCTGAATGTAAAAAGGGTGTATATATTCTTGCAAACGGTAATATTTATAGTATTAGCAACGATTTTTCCGAGCTGCAAAAAATTGATATAAACCACACATTTAGTCGTACCCTTAGCAATGAGTTCAGGCAAATTTTTTACGAAACCTGGGCTGTCCTCGATGAAAATTTTTACGATGAGAATTTTCATGGAATCAATTGGGCTGAGAAGCGTAGTTATTATGCTAGCTTTCTTCCGCACATTAGACACCGCGATAATTTACGTGAGCTATTAAACGATATGCTAGGCGAGCTCAATGCTTCGCATATGGGATTTCGCTCACAAGGCGATGAGGAAAAGTTGTTTTATAATGCATACACAGCATGTCTTGGGGCAGTATACGATGACAAAAATCCGTATGCAATTAAGCGCATTATTCGAAGATCAAATCTCGAATTAACCGAACCTTTATTCTATTCAGGGGATATAATCCGAGCCGTTAATGGTGTTGCTGTTGATCCATCGGTTAATCGTGAGTTTTACTTCACATTCCCTGCCCATATGGAAGAGCTTAGCATAACCGTTTTTCGTAAAGGGAAAGAGCTAATGCTAAACGTACCTACACATAGACCATCGCAAATATATAGCTTGCTTTATGATGAATGGATTTCAGCTAATAAAGAATATGTTAACAAAGCAACAAATGGACGGGTTGCCTATGTACACATGAAGGATATGTCAAACCAGTCGTATGAGCAGTTTGTGATTGACATGACAACCTATGCCGAAAAGGCCGATGCCCTTATTCTAGACCTAAGGTATAACAGAGGAGGGAATGTACACGATGATGTATTGAATTTTCTTTCGCAGAAACCCTACCTTAACTGGAAGTATCGAGAGGGTATGCTTTCGCCTCAACCTCATTTTGCCCCATCGGCAAAACCTATAATTTTGATGATGAATGAGCATAGCCTTAGCGATGCCGAAATGACAGCAGCAGGTTTTCGTGAACTTGGACTTGGTAAACTGCTTGGCACCGAAACCTATAGATGGATAATATTCACCTCTGGTAAATCGCTTGTCGATGGTTCCTTTGTTCGAGTTCCAGCGTGGGGCTGTTATACTCTTGATGGCGATAACCTAGAGCTAACCGGTGTAAGACCCGATATACACGTTAATACAACCTTTAGCGATAGGTTACAGAATATTGACCCTCAGCTTAACAAAGCAATAGAAGAGATGCTTAAGGAATTGTAATGTTACTTTGTGCTGAACTCTAGCAAATCAATTAGCTCCTGAATATCTTTAATGTTTGTATTGTTCTGTTCGGCATATGCTTGTATGTCGTCCCATTTCGATTTGTATACTTTTCGCAACGATTTTAATTTCGAGATTGTAGTTCTTTTTCCATTTTTTAACAGTATAAACCTATTGTTAAGTGTAACGTTGTTAAATTCAGCAACATTAAGTTTGATAAAAAGCCCATCTATTTGCATTGATGAAAATTTAGTTATAGCCGCAGTTTCAGTAGAAGTTCCATATGCACCTAAATTATCACTGCTTTTTTCTGTTTTTGCTATTCGTTGGAGAAGTAGTTTAGAGCCATCTGAAAATGTTCGTACAACCTCAGCAACGTTGGAATTATCAATAGGGATGAAGGTTCTGTTGCCGTATGTTACCATTAAAACATTACTTAGGTCAACAAGGATAAAAGGTTCATCATTCTCGTTCAAAAAACAAATGCTATTCGAGTAAAGGTGATAGTTTAAATTATCTTGAGTAGTTGACCCAGTTTTGAAAAGAATTTTACCCGATTCGAAGGTTGGGTCAAGGTATTGCTCAATTTGGGGTTTACTGTCTTCGAATGATAAGCTATTGGTAGGAAGTGTTCTGCTTCCAAATACTGCTGCGTTTTGAGCTGTAATCCATAATAGGATTGTTAAACTGATAGTCAATCTAGTCATCTATTTCGATTTTGAGTTATAATAAATTTTAGATGCTCATTTTAATTGAGCAATATATGTCAATATTTATAAACAGCTATATACCTAATTATGTTAATTATTACGATTTTTGAATTTCACTTAGGCGCAATTAGTTTTTTTAAAATAATGAGCCAAACAACTTATTGCTGTTCACTCTGAACAATAAACTTATTTAATAAATGACACTTATGAAAT
>CAZGQZ010000147.1:0-6891 GCA_964527985.1 uncultured Rikenellaceae bacterium
CTTTTTTTTATGAATGGTGAAATTTGAAAAGTATCTTGTTTGTTAGCAATGAGTATAGCTTATGTTTTAATAAGTTTCGTGAAACCAAATCAAATAATTCTGCCTGATAATAACACTACTAACAAAAGTAGAATAGAAGCGGATTTGGATATTACTTTTTTAAGCGAGCTGTGCTGGTTTGAAATTGTTTAATATTAATTTCCATCCAACATATATTTTCTGAGTTTCTCGGTTTCTGGATCTTTAAAGAGTTTCTCTGGTTTTCCTTGTTCAACGATTTCGCCATAGTACATAAAGGCCACATTGTCAGCCAATCTTATAGCTTGTCTCAGCACATGGGTTACCAGAATAATTGTATAATGCTTTTTTAAATCATGAAACAGGTTTTCAATTATTTTGCTAGAAGTTGGATCTAATGCCGAGGTTGGTTCATCTGCAAGAATAATTCGTGGTTTTACTGCTAATCCCCTTGCTAGGCATAGGCGCTGTTGTTGTCCTATCGAAAGGCTCGTTGCAGGGTCGTGTAGCCTGTTTTTTACCTCGTTCCACAGACCTGTTTCACGCAAATGCTTTTCAACGCTGTAATCAATTAGTTTATTGTCTCGTATGCCCTTAAGTTTAAGCCCGTAGGCCACATTCTTATATATAGATACAGGTAAAGGAAACGGCCGCTGGGATAACAAACCCATTTTTTGTCGAAGTACCGGTAAGTTGGTTGAAGAGTTAAGGATATCATCCTGTTCAATGAAAATATTTCCACTCACTTTCAGCTCTTTGTATAAATCAGTGAGTTTGTTGATGCATTTCAACAGGGTGGTTTTACCGCAACCCGAAGGGCCAAGTAAAACTGTAATTTTATTTTTGGGAATTTCAAGGTTAATGTTTTTTAGTATATGGTTGTCTCCTGCATGAACATTTAGGCTTTTTATCTTCAGTATACTTTCGGTTGTATCGACTTCAATATTTGCTTGCTCTATTGTGTCAGTCATTGTTTCAATTTTTTGCGTATACATGGTTGCTTCTATTTAATATTTGTTTTGGAAAATTGCTTTGATATTGCCCTTGCTGATATGCTTATTACTAAGATGATTATGGTTAGTATTGCCGCAGCTGCAAAAGCTCTTTCCCGTACTTCGGGAATGGGGGAGCCAAGCTGGAAAAATATGGCTAGCGGAAGTGTTGCCGCAGGTTCATCGAGGTTAACCGGAATTAAATCGGTATAACCAGCGGTAAAAAGAACCGAAGCTGCATCGCCAATACCACGGCCAAAAGCAAGCAATACAGCAGTAATAAAACCCGAAAAGCCTTGCTTAAACATTATTTTAAAAGCCATTTCCGATTTTGTAGATCCGAGAGCAAGTCCGGCTTCATGCAGGCCTTTGGGGATTGTGTTCAACACTTCATCGAAGGTACGTACAACAATTGGGGTGATTAACAGCGCAACGGTAATAATACCAGCTAGCAACGAGGCATTTAATCCTAGGTACAGCATCAGGGTAAAGCCAAATGCCCCGTGTACAATTGAAGGAATTCCCCACAAGGCATCCAGTAAATATCGGATGGTATTTTGTGTGCGTTTTTTTCTGACAAGGTGAACATTGATATACAAAGCTGCTGGCATACCAATAAGTATTGATATAATGGTTGCTCCTAGTGCAATGTACAGCGAACCAATTATGGCGTTTAGCACGCCGCCTTCTCCGCCGTAATAATATCCTCCTTTGGGTGTTTTAAAAACCATTTCCAACGAAAGTGAATTGAAGCCTTTCACAAAAATGATTACAATGATAAAGGCCAGCATAGCAATTAACGAGAAGGTTGCAAAACCTGATAAATACCTAAAAACCTTTTCTTCAATAATTTTTGCCTTGTTCATCTTTCGCGAGTTTTATAGATAAAATACCTGAATACCATATTGATTACAAGGATTATTACTAATAGCAGCAACGCCGCAAACATAAGGGCCGAATCGTACATGGGTATTGATAGCATCTCGCCATAATTGTTGGCGATTAATGCCGGCAGTGGGTAACCCGCTTCAAATGGATTGAATTTGGCCTGTACCATATTGCCAACAACCATCATTACAGCCATTGTTTCGCCAAATGCTTTGGCAATGCCCAATCCAAAAGCAGAGATTATTCCAGGGTAGCTTTTTTTTACCACTACATGTTTAACCGATTCCCATTCAGTTGCCCCAAGCGAAAGTGAGGCTTCTTTCATTCCAATGGGTACCGTCCGAAAAACTTCAATTATCATGTTAAGAATATAGGGGATACACATTACTGCCAAAACAATGCCTCCGGCTAAGATGGTATACCCCGATGATTTTATATTTAATACAGGGGCAAGCACATCGGATACAAATGGAACAATTACTAGAATACCCCACACGCCATAAATAACCGAGGGCAAACCGGCTAAAATATCTATTACTGGGTGCATGATTTTTATTAGCCTACTGGATGAAAATTCAGTCAGGTAGATGGCAGCCAATAGGCATACCGGAGCAGAAAGCAGAAAAGCAAGCAGGGTTACATAAAGCGAACTGGCTATAAATGGCCAAAATCCGAACTTACCTTCATGCGGCAACCATTCGGAAGTACCAATAAGGGTTAACAGCGATTGGTGTTCGAACAAAGGTGAGGCCTTAAAGTATAACCCTACTCCGATTATTAATGGCAAAAGCAGGATGGTTACCAGTGTAGTAACCATCCATGCACTCGAAATTTTATCAAACAATTTTCTTTTTAATAGCATGCACTATTCTATTTTTTCAAGATAACCATCAATTTTACTTTGATCGATTGGGACATAACCCGCTTCTTTTACAAATTTTTGTCCCTCAGTGAGTGTCCATTTAATAAAATCTAATGTGGCCTGTTTATTGGGTTTGCCTTTTGATACAAAATAGAGTTCCCTAGCAGGAGGCGATGGGTAAACCCCGTTTGCAATGGCTTTAAGGATGCCATCGAGCGAATCGTAAAAATCTTCGTCAGGGTCGATGGTTCCGTTGCCGTTAATATCAATGGGGATAACTTCTATTCCAGGACGTTTCTTGCCTGTTTTTATGTCGTAGGCAAAAATGGTATTGTTAAAACCAATTCCAGCAGGATCTTTAGCAACTGCTTCGGCTAGGCCAGGGTCGCCGTAAATCCCAATTCCTTTTAAATCTTCCTGTTTCCCTCCTATGTATTTTGCCCAGGTTCCTGCTGCCCCACAGGCATCGGAGCGGGTGTATACTGCAAATTCGCTCTTGTTTTCGGTTTTAAGAAGGTCGCCCCAATCTGTAATTGTACCTTCGATGAACACTGCCCGAAACTCATCTCGGGTAAGCCCGCGTGTTTTTAATATTTCGAGATAAGCATTTTGGTCGCTGATAGTTGGTACCACCGCATCGATAGTGAGGCCTACCCACCAAACGCCTTTGTTTTTTTCTTCTTGTGTTATTTCACGTGAAAACATACCTAGGTCAACCGCCCCAGCAAGTGCATCGGCCATGCCTTTCCCAGCACCTCCACCTGAAATGTTAAACCGTACCTCTGGGTTTTCTTTTTTATACTCTTCACCCCATTGAACTACCAACGGATACAGAGCAAATGCTCCTGAGATGCTAATTGTATTCTCCTTACTTTTTTTGGATGCGCATCCAGATAGTAACAGAACTGCTACAAGTGCGTAACTTATAATTGATTTCATGCTATTTTGTTTTTACAGATTAAGTATTATTGTTGTGGAAATAAGGTTGGTGTTAGCGAGAGCTGGACATAAATAAATTGTTGAAAACCTGCATTGCTAACTCCCTGTAAGGTTTTTAGCGTATTGGTTGGCAGGTAAAATAAATAACCACTTTCTAGTATACCCCAATCGCTGAATTTGTACTTGAGCACTAAATCGTTTTCGTAACCTAGGTTTTTATCGGTTGGAGTTGTTGCGTTATTTTGTGCCAAACGGAAATAATGCCCTATGTTGCGAAGGCTTACCGATTTGGAGAATTTGTAATCGAGGTAAAAATAGTAGTCAGCTAAGCCTCCCTGATTGGTGTGCGATGAGAAATTCCGGTAATAATCCATAAAACCATAGAATCGGTGCCTTGCTCCATAATGAATGTCGAAAAGATTTTCAGTATTTTGTTCGGCACCTGTTTTGCTGTTTCCCGAAAGAAGAGTTAACCCAATTCCGGGAGTAAAATTGTTGATTTTATAGCTTCCATCAACAGCGAATAGGTATGCACTTACATTTTTATCAGTATTTGTTTTACCATACTGATAATAAGCCTCTCCCCACATGTTGAGATCGTCTTTTTTAAAAGCAGCATAAAAACCTGTAGTTTGCTTATAGTACAATGTATTGGTCGTATCTGTTTTGGTTGCTCCTACTGCCGTGTGAAGTAGTGAAAGCGCAAGGTTTTCGTTAAATGTATGGTTTGCCCACAAAAACATCAGGTTTTTTATACGGTTTGATGGATATAGATTGCCTGATGATGCTTCGGCTAAACTATTCCATGTGCCTGCTAAATGGATATCCCAATTGGCAGCCTTAAGTTTAAAAAGCACAGCATCGTAAGTCATGCCATTGTTGTTCCAATTGCGAGTGGCAAGCAGACGCTGGTTATCGTACTTCAGCTCCTGACGGCCAACAGAAACCCAACCGAGGGTCCCTAGTTTTATTTCAGCGTACCCTTCATAGAGTTCCAATGAAGCTTCATCGCCAAAAACACCCGAAGAGCTTCTTTGCGATTCATCGCCCCAAAGCCTTACATCCTGAGGTATAATGGTTAACTTAAAGTTTTTGGTTTCGTAGTTGAACGATATTCGGGAACGTTGCCAGATTAATCCAGCTGGAGTAGTATCTTTAGCGGATAAGCTGCGGTAACCATTGCGAAGTTCGAACCGGTTTCGCAATTCAGCTTGAATGTTAAATTGGGCCGGGAGTTTTACAGAGGTAATTGTAATTAAGGAAGCGAGTAATAATACTTGTTTCATACCATTTTATGAATTTAGATGAAACAAATCTACCTATTTGAAATTTAATAGGTTACAGCATAAAAACGTATTTTAATTCTACGTTTTTGTGCGTATTCTATACGTTATAAAGCGTACCTTAAATTTCGATAACTCCGTTTTTTATGGCATATATAACAAGTCCGGGGGTGTTCTTTGAACTTGTTTTAAGCAAAAGGTTTTCACGGTGCTTGTCAACCGTTCGTTTACTTATATGAAGTGAATCGGCAATTTCCTGATTGGAGTAGCCTTTGCAAATAAGGTATAGGACTTCTTCTTCGCGTTCAGAGAGTTTGCCTTGGTTTGCAGGTTCTTTCTTTCTGCTTATGCTTTTAATTAATCCAGATAGTATCTCTTTTGAAAAATAATTGTTACCGGAAGAAACTTCTTTTATGGATTCCTGAACTTCTTTAATCCCCGAATTTTTCAGAATAAACCCTTTTGCCCCAGCTTCAATCATCCGAGTATAATAATCTTCATCGCCATACATTGAAAGGCCAATAATGTTGAGTTCAGGATGTTTTTTCATTATCTCGGTTGTGGCATCAATACCATTCATTTCGGGCATTTCAATGTCCATGAAAACAATATCTGCTTTTTGCCCCCTTTCAAAAAATGCAATACATGCCTTGCCATTTTCGGCTTCTTGAATATTTTTTATGTGGGGCAGGTTATTCAGTATAAGCTTCATACCTTCTCTGAATAGCTTATGGTCGTCAACTATTAGTATTGTAATCGGGTTCACATTAACTAAGTTTAATTAATGATGTAACTTCAATCCCTTCACCTGGTTTTGTGAAAACTGTAAATGAACCATTAAGCGACTTAATTCTCGAACGGATGTTGGAGTATCCTAATCCGGCAAATTCTTGTTTTATTTTTGTTTCATCAAAACCCTCGCCATCATCAATATATTTCAATGCCAGGTGATGATCTTCCTTCATCAAATCAATATAAATGTTTTTAGCGTTGGCGTGTGCTAGGGTATTGGATATTAATTCACAAACCACCCTGTATAAAACAACTTCAATATTAAATGAAAACCTTTCGTTTTCAATATTGGAATTAAAATGTATATGTGGATTGTTGGTAATACTTAGCTTATTGATGAAAGATTTAACCGCTTTGTGAAGACCGAAATTTTTAAGCACATGTGGGCTTAGCTTATTTGAGATTTCCTTTAAAGTGGTAATGGATTCATCTATTAGTTTGTCAGCATTAGATATTATCTGACCGTTAATCGATTTGTTGTCTCCAACCGTTGAGATGGCCATTTTTACAGCTGATAGTAAGGGGCCAAGACCATCATGCAGTTCTTTGCTAAAATGCTGTCTTTCATTTTCTTCAGTTTTTAATATGGCAGAAAGTATCCTGCTTTCGTTTTGCTTTCGTAAGTCATCTATCTGCTTTTGAATATTAAAAATTCGTTTGATAAAAATGAGGCTAACAAGCATTACAATTGAAATTAAAACGCCAATCCAACTGCTTAAAAACCCGGAAATTAATCTGCTATGCGAATCATAAACCTGTAATATTTCAAATACTCTGCGAAATGCCATGAGCAATAATCCCGCTGAAATAAGCCACCAAGCTATATTGTTTCTTGTTCTCTTTACGAGTGAAAGTGCTATAATAGCAGTTACAAATTGAAGGATAACAGAAAGTATGAGTGCAATTTTTATCGGCATCGGGAATGTTCTGTTTAAAATTTCAAAGTTATTTTAAACAAGGTTTTATTGAATACGTCTAAAGTCGTATTTTAAAAGGTGCTTGCCAAAATCAGAATTAAGCTGCTCAGACTATCTGATTAATTTTAAAAGACTTAATTCCGAAAAACAGCTTACAGAAACTAATAAATACTCCATGTTGTTTTGTCGGGGTGAAAGGA